>NZ_CALPTI020000021.1:0-66873 GCF_943326455.1 Limnohabitans sp. Rim8 | reverse complement strand
CATACAACATGGTTCGTGCCACCTTGGACGCTTTGTCCAACTGCACAACAGCTTCCAACGTGGCTGCCAAGCGTGGCAAGTCGGTTGAAGAGTTGTTCGGCTGAACCGGAGAACGAACATGACGACAGCATCTACCGTAAAAGTCCAACTGGTTCGCAGCCCGATTGGCACCAAAGAGTCTCACCGCGCCACGGTGCGTGGTTTGGGCTTGCGCAAGCTCAATTCTGTGAGTGAGTTGCAAGATTCGCCAGCAGTGCGCGGCATGATCAACAAGATCAGCTACCTGGTCAAAGTTCTCTAAGAGGCCCATGATGGAACTCAACAGCATCAAGCCCGCAGAAGGCTCTAAACATGCGCCACGTCGCGTTGGCCGTGGTATCGGTTCGGGTCTGGGTAAAACCGCCGGTCGTGGCCACAAAGGTCAGAAATCTCGTTCGGGTGGTTATCACAAAGTGGGTTTCGAAGGCGGTCAAATGCCTTTGCAACGCCGTTTGCCAAAGCGCGGTTTCAAGTCCATGTCTTTGAAGTACAACGCTGAAATCACGCTGACTTCACTTGAGCGTCTTGCTTTGCCTGAAGTCGATGTTTTGACATTGAAACAAGCAGGTCTGGTGGGTCAGATGGCCAAAGTGGTCAAAGTGATCAACACAGGTGAGTTGTCCAAAGCCGTGAAGTTGACGGGCATTGGTGCGACAGCTGGTGCCAAGGCAGCCATTGAGGCTGCTGGTGGTTCAGTGGCCTGATCTTTGAAAATAGAGACGTACTGTGGCAACCATCGCTAATCAGACATCCAAGGCAGGCAAGTTTGGCGACCTGCGTCGTCGGCTTGTGTTCTTGCTGTTGGCGCTGGTTGTTTACCGCGTGGGTGCACACATTCCGGTGCCTGGCATTGATCCCGACCAACTGAAGCAGTTGTTCAATGGTCAGCAGGGTGGCATATTGAATCTTTTCAATATGTTCTCGGGCGGTGCGCTGTCGCGTTTTACTGTTTTTGCTCTGGGCATCATGCCGTACATCTCTGCGTCAATTGTGATGCAGCTGATGACTTACGTGGTTCCTACTTTTGAGCAGATGAAGAAAGAGGGCGAAGCCGGTCGTCGAAAGATCACCCAATACACACGTTTTGGTGCACTGGGCTTGGCTATCTTTCAATCCTTCGGTATCGCTGTTGCACTCGAGGCTTCAGCTGGCTTGGTGATCAATCCTGGAATGGGTTTCCGGATGACCGCTGTGGTCAGTTTGACCGCTGGTGCCATGTTCTTGATGTGGTTGGGTGAGCAAATCACTGAGCGTGGTTTGGGTAACGGTATTTCGATTTTGATTTTTGCGGGTATTGCTGCTGGTTTGCCCAGTGCTCTTGGCGGTTTGTTTGAGTTGGTTCGCACCGGTGCCATGAATCCTTTGATCTCTTTGTTGATCATTGTGGTGGTGGGATTGGTGACTTATTTTGTGGTTTTTGTCGAAAGAGGGCAACGCAAAATATTGGTGAACTACGCTCGCCGTCAGGTTGGAAATAAAGTTTATGGTGGTCAATCTTCGCACTTGCCACTGAAGCTGAATATGGCGGGTGTCATTCCTCCCATTTTTGCTTCTTCGATCATCTTGCTGCCGGCAACATTGATTGGTTGGTTCAGTTCGGGTTCTTCTGAGAGTTCAGTGGTTCGCTTTTTCAAAGATGTGGCTAACGCCTTGGCCCCAGGTCAACCCGTTTATGTCATGTTCTACGCGGCCGCCATTATTTTCTTCTGTTTCTTCTATACGGCCCTTGTTTTCAACAGCCGAGAAACAGCTGATAACTTGAAGAAAAGCGGTGCGTTCATTCCTGGCATTCGTCCAGGTGACCAAACTGCCAAGTTCATCGACAAAATTTTGCTGCGTTTGACGGCTGTGGGTGCTGTTTACATCACGTTCGTCTGCTTACTGCCTGAGTTTTTGATTCTGAAATACAATGTTCCGTTTTACTTTGGCGGTACTTCTTTGTTGATCATTGTGGTGGTCACGATGGATTTCATGGCGCAAGTTCAAAACTACATGATGTCTCAGCAGTACGACTCTCTCTTGAAAAAGGCGAGTTTCAAGTCCTGATGGCACAAGTTGGTTTGGTCGAGTTTCTTGATCCAAGTGTTCAAGGGCCCAGTTTTTAACTTTGTCTGAATTGACAAAGCATTGATAAGTTTTTTGGAGAGAACCATGAGAGTTTCTGCTTCGGTGAAAAAAATTTGCCGTAATTGCAAAGTTATCCGCCGTAAAGGCGTTGTTCGTGTGATCTGCACTGATCCACGTCACAAGCAGCGTCAAGGCTGATTGAACTAGTTTTAGAGGACGAAAATGGCACGTATCGCTGGCATCAACATTCCGCCGCACAAACATGCTGAAATTGGCTTGACCGCCATTTTTGGTATTGGTCGCACCCGCGCTCGACAAATTTGCGAGGCCACTGGCATCGCTTATTCGAAGAAGATCAAGGACCTGACCGACGCAGACCTGGAAAAAATTCGCGACCACATCGCAGCGTTCACCATTGAAGGTGACCTGCGCCGTGAGACCACCATGAACATCAAGCGTTTGATGGACATTGGTTGCTACCGTGGTTTCCGTCATCGCCGTGGATTGCCCATGCGCGGTCAGCGCACTCGTACCAATGCACGTACTCGCAAGGGACCGCGCAAAGGTGCTGCGGCACTGAAGAAATAAGCAGGACTGAGAGACCAACATGGCAAAAGCACAATCAAACAGCGCAGCACAACGTGTCCGCAAAAAAGTCCGCAAGAACATTGCCGACGGTATTGCTCACGTGCACGCTTCATTCAATAACACCATCATCACGATCACTGATCGCCAAGGCAATGCTTTGTCTTGGGCGTCTTCGGGTGGCCAAGGCTTCAAGGGTTCACGCAAGTCAACACCTTTTGCAGCTCAAGTGGCTTCCGAAGTAGCAGGTCGTGCTGCTCAAGAACAAGGCATTAAAAACTTGGACGTCGAGATCAAGGGCCCTGGCCCAGGTCGCGAGTCATCGGTTCGTGCTTTGGGTGCGTTGGGCATTCGCATCACATCGATTGCCGATGTGACGCCTGTCCCGCACAACGGTTGCCGCCCCCAAAAGCGTCGCCGCATTTAATCTCAAACCAAGCCCACCGCCAGGCCTTGCTTGCATCGCCTGGCTCCCGCATTTCTGATGCGGCAGCTGCATAAAGGAAAATCAAGTGGCACGTTACCTAGGCCCCAAGGCCAAACTTTCCCGCCGTGAAGGCACTGACTTGTTCTTGAAGAGTGCACGTCGCTCTATCGCTGACAAGTCAAAATTTGACACCAAGCCCGGTCAACACGGCCGCACTTCGGGTCAACGTACATCGGACTACGGTCTTCAGTTGCGCGAGAAGCAAAAAGTCAAGCGCATGTATGGTGTATTGGAGAAGCAGTTCCGCCGCTATTTCGCCGAGGCCGATCGCCGCAAAGGCAATACAGGCTCTAACCTGTTGGCTTTGCTCGAGTGCCGATTGGACAACGTTGTTTACCGCATGGGTTTCGGCTCCACACGTGCAGAAGCCCGTCAGATGGTTTCTCACAAAGCCATTACCGTGAATGGCCAATCTGTGAACATCCCTTCATATTTGGTCAAAGCCGGTGATGTTGTCGCAGTTCGCGAAAAATCTAAAAAACAAAACCGTGTGGTTGAAGCTCTGCAATTGGCTGCCCAAGTTGGCATGCCTGCATGGGTTGAAGTCAATGCGGACAAAGCCGAAGGCACCTTCAAAAAGGTTCCTGACCGCGACGAATTTGGTGCTGACATCAACGAATCGTTGATTGTCGAACTGTATTCACGTTAATTCGCTGTTTTGATTGTTCCCAGTGTGCAGTTTTTGTACCTGGGCACTTCATCAGCCTTACCGGTGTAACGAACCGGGGGTATTGAGAAGGAAGTCTGCATGCAAACAAATTTGTTGAAACCCAAAGCGATCCAAGTCGAGCAATTGGCTGCCAACCGTGCAAAAGTCACGCTTGAACCTTTTGAGCGCGGTTATGGTCACACGCTTGGAAACGCACTGCGTCGCGTTTTGTTGTCTTCAATGGTCGGTTATTCGGCAACCGAAGTCACCATTGCTGGCGTTGTTCACGAATACTCTTCTATTGACGGTGTTCAGCAAGATGTTGTGAACATCTTGTTGAACCTCAAAGGTGTTGTGTTCAAGTTGCACAACCGTGACGAGGTCACTCTGAGCCTTCGCAAAGATGGCGAAGGTCCCGTGACAGCGGCTGATATCCAAACGCCGCACGACGTCGAAATCATCAACCCTGAGCATGTCATTGCCAACCTGTCACAAGGTGGCAAGCTCGACATGCAAATCAAGGTTGAAAAAGGCCGTGGATATGTGCCAGGCAGCATGCGCCGTTATGCTGACGAGCCCACCAAAGCCTTGGGCCGCATTGTGCTCGACGCTTCTTTTTCACCGGTTAAGCGTGTGAGCTACACCGTTGAGAGCGCACGGGTCGAGCAGCGCACTGACTTGGACAAGTTGGTCATCGAAATCGAAACCAACGGTGCCATAACCGCAGAAGATGCGGTTCGTGCATCGTCTAAGATTTTGGTCGAACAATTGGCTGTTTTTGCCCAACTCGAAGGCAGTGAATTGTCTGCGTTTGATGCACCTGCTGTTCGTGGCGGTGCTGGCAATTTCGATCCGATCCTGTTGCGTCCTGTGGACGAGCTTGAACTTACGGTTCGCTCCGCCAACTGCCTCAAAGCAGAAAACATTTACTACATCGGTGATCTGATTCAGCGCACTGAAAACGAATTGCTCAAGACACCTAATTTGGGTCGCAAGTCACTCAATGAAATCAAAGAAGTCCTGGCTTCACGTGGTTTGACATTGGGTATGAAACTCGAAGCTTGGCCACCAGCCGGCTTGGAAAAGCGTTAATTTAAAGTTCCCGGATTTGTTCGGGGTGTGCACGGGCAGTACCTGATACGGCTGCCTGTTTAATAAAGAAAGGTAAGCACCATGCGCCACGGAAACGGCCTCCGTAAATTGAACCGCACCAGCGAGCACCGCCTCGCCATGCTGCGTAACATGATGAATTCGCTCATCGAGCACGAAGTCATCAAAACAACGTTGCCAAAAGCCAAAGAGCTGCGTCGCGTCATTGAGCCGATGATCACTTTGGCCAAAGAAGACAACTTGTCGAACAAGCGCTTGGCTTTTAACCGCTTGCGCGATCGCGACAGTGTCGTCAAGTTGTTCGCTGATTTGGGCCCACGTTTTGCCAAACGCCCTGGTGGTTACACACGTATCTTGAAGATGGGTTACCGTGTGGGCGATAACGCACCGATGGCGCTGGTTGAATTGGTTGACCGTGCTGATTCTTCTGCTGATACACCAGCAGAATAAGGTATACTTTCCGAATACCGCGGGGTGGAGCAGTCTGGTAGCTCGTTGGGCTCATAACCCAAAGGTCGTTGGTTCAAATCCGGCCCCCGCAACCAAATTTTCAACTCCGGTTGAATTGAAAAAAAGCCCTCAACTGAGGGCTTTTTTGCGACCATAAATTGTTCGCCGTCATCCAATCAGTGCGCCGTTGACAAAGATTGAACCAGGGCAACATACTCATCCACTGGGACCTCCTCAGCGCGGCGCTGCAAGTCAAAATGACCGCTGAAACCTTTTTCCTCCAGCCATTTCCCTAAGGTGTTGCGCAATATCTTTCGCCGTTGACTGAAAGCAACCTGAACCAAGGATGACAACATTTGGACATCCAACTGTGGAGGCGCCAGAAGGGGAACCATGCGCACAATGGCACTGTCCACACGCGGAGGTGGGTCAAAGCTGGATGGGGGTACAAACAAGATGTTGGCCATCTCGTAGCGCCACTGAAGCATCACCGACAGTCGGCTGTAGTCAGATGTACAAGGCGCAGCCACCATGCGATCGATGACCTCCTTTTGCAACATGAAGTGCTGGTCTGCAATCGTGTCCACATGGTCAAGCAGATGGAACAGGATGGGTGTGGAAATGTTGTACGGCAAATTTCCGACAACCCTCAGCTTGACTGGCTCCTCTGCAAGGCGCAATGAGGCGGCAGATGACGCGCATGTTGCAGGGATTTGAGATGCCAAAGCACTGAAATCTACCCTCAAAACGTCTGACTCAATGACATTTAAATGCGGGTGTTCGCGAAGCCGTACTGCCAAATCACGGTCCAGTTCGATCACGGTGAGTTGCCCCAAGCGTTCGACCAGTGGTTGGGTCAAGGCGGCTAAACCCGGGCCGATCTCCACCATGGCTTGACCCGGCAAAGGATCAATGGCGTCAACAATGCTGTCAATGATGGCCGTGTCGGTTAAAAAATGCTGACCAAAACGTTTACGTGCAATGTGTTTCATTGCGGAGGTTCCCGCATTTCAACAAAAGCTTTGCCTCGAATTTCTTGGACCCAAGAAGCATAAGCCTCGTCCAGTTTGCTCTCGCGCAACACATTTCTAGCCAAGTTGCGTTGTTCTGCCTCTGTCATGGGTGCATCGCGACGGTCAGTGACTTCGATCAAATGAACACCAAAGCGGGACACAACAGGCTCGGCCAGTTGCCCGGGTCGCAGTTGGTTCATGGGCTGTTCAAACTCAGGCACAAACATCCCCGGGTTGGCCCAGCCAAGGTCGCCACCTTGGGGTGCGCTGCCGTCTTGAGAGATTCGTTTCGCCACATCAGCAAACTCCACTCTGCCAGACAAAATGTCACGTCGTATGGCGGCCAATTGAGCGATGGCTTGAGCCTGAGACAGTTGCGCGCTTGGGCGAAGCAAAATATGTCGGGCGCGTGTTTGCGTGACCAACAAGGTTGAGGGAGGGGCTTGCCTTTGCAGAACTTTCAGAATGTGGAAGCCAGCACCTGAGCGCACGGCACCCGAAACACCACCGACAGGCAAATCGGCCGTTGCTTGAACAAACAGCTCGGGGTAACGGTCAAGTGGGCGAAGGCCCATAGCCCCACCGCTGACGCCACGGTCAGCAGCAGTGGAAAAGGAAGCAGCCAAAGAAGCGAAATCTTCGCCGCTGCGTGCCCGTTGAACCACCAATTGAGCTCTGTCGGAAAGCTGCTTGATTTGTTCGGGCGAACTGTTTTCTGGAACGCCAATCAAAATCATGGCCAGATTGACATCTGTCGATGCATTCGCAGATTGACGTTGTATTTGATCATTGAGAAATTGGTTAATCTCAGAATCGGAAATACGAATCCTGCTTTCAACCTCCCGTTCACGAATGCGGGTCAGCAACAATTGTTGACGAAGCTGATCGCGGAAGACAGAGAGCCCAATACCATCTTGTTGCAGGCGAGTGCGCAATGCTTCAACCGTCAGCTGGTTGTTGTTGGCAACCCCAGATTCAGCTTGGTTAATGGCCGCATCGTCCACCACGATGCCCGAAGACAGCGCTTGTTGAATTTGAGCTTTTTCGTTGATCAGCTGCTCGAGTGCCAGCCCTTTGGACTCGGCATTGTTCGTCGGCTTGCCTTGTGTGCGAGCCTCACGTTGTAAACGAAGGCTCAATGCCTGAACTTCTTGGTTGGTGATGGGCTCGGAATTGACCACTGCCACCACGTAGTCAACAGAGCGCACAGGCGCAGAGCTGGGCTGAGCGCTTGCTGTCAAGGAGAGCGCCATCCACCCGATAAATGCGACAAAAGGCGATAAACACTTGAGCCAATACAAGCTGCGGCAATTGAAAGGTTTATTCATAATTCTGAAAACGGCTCGGTTGCAAAGGGTTGTCGCGCAAATCTTGGTAACGAGGAATGTTGTTCCGAAGTGCTGCCAGTGGACTGGAGCCAACGCGGGCCAGGCCAATCAATTCCAATTGGAACAGTAAACGCGTGTTGGATGTCTCGATAGACCGTTGGTTTCGTTCAAAAACGATGCGGCCAATCCAACAACCAGCATCATATTCAAGGCCCATCAGGCTTTCCACCATACGGCCTTCACTCATGCTGAAATTCATACGGCCCACGGTAAACCAGCGATCAGGCCCCAAGCCTTGGCCAGGGGATCGAGTCCATGCAGATTCAGCTTCTGTATTTCTACGGCCGATCAAATCGCTCAAGGGCCACTGCCACCCCAAATCCAGCTGTTCGCTGATGCCGCGATTCAATCGGTAAGCTGCGTTCAATACTCGATAAGGGCTGGGGTAGTAGCGAAGCTGAAGGGTGTTGCGGCTGATGTCATTGGTTTGGTTGTTGATCTGGACTGTGTTGTCCAAAGCCCAACGATTGTCCCAACGAACGCCAGCACCCACCAAAAGGTCACTCAGGCCAGTTTTAGCCGCAAGCTGGTTGTTCAAGAGTGTGTTGTCCAACACAACCCGTTGATCGGAAAAGCGAATGCGTTGAGCCACACCCAAGCGCAGCAACTCGGCGCCGTTGACCGAATCGAAAAACCGACTGGTGACGCCAAGGGTCAGTGCGTCGTTGTCAATCAACCTGTCGTTGCCGACAAAAGTGTTCTCACTGTAAATAGTGGACAAGTTGAAATCGGTGATGCCCGTGTCGTACAGAGGCAGCATGCTTTGATCCCTGAATGGGCTTTTGGCATAAAAAGCACGGGGTTCTAATGTTTGCGCCACCGACCGACCAAACCACTGTGCAGCCCGCTCAAACACCAATCCGGTGTCCAACGAATAGGTTGGTAATACGCGGTTGGCAGAGCTGGAGCCGTTGTCCATGGGCTGATCGAGTTGATAACGTGTTGCGTGCAGTTGAAGTTTGGGTGTGAAAAAGCCCCAAGGGCGAATCCAGGGACGGCTGACCTGGGTATGCACAAAGCTGCGTTCACCATTTTGTGCCACCCTGCCAGGATTACGGCTGAAGTCGGCTTCGAAACGGGTTGTATCGCCCCGCACAGACCAATCAAAACCATTGGCTTGCCATTGACCGTAAGACATCCCGATTTGGGGGGTGCGGTCGTAGGGAGGCAAAATCGTGGAATTGATGTCCTGCAATGTCTGCCAGCGCTGAACCTGAGCCGTCATGTTGAAGGCACCACGCCCCCAACTGAGAACGCCTGTGGACGGTAACAAGCGCTGCGTCAAAACCAATCCTGTGCGGCGAAAATCGCGCCAATAGTTGTCGTCACTGACGCGGTTCAAGTTCAGGCCAAGGCCCAAAGCACCGATGCGGTCAATGCCTGTGTCAATGCTGCCACTGTGTTGACTGGACAAGCCCCAGCGGGCTTGATCACTCAAGGTATCGGAGGGCATCAAATTCAAACGGGTTTGGCCTTTGTAGTCTTTTTCCAGGTATCGAAATTCGGTGTCCACCGCCACACCGCGTTTGCTCATGACATGTGTGGTCACCGTGGCATCCCGATTGGGTGCAATGTCAAAGTAATAAGGCTGTGCGATTTCAGCGCCATTGCGTGTCGTGACGCCCACAATGGGCGGCAAAAAGCCGGAGCGTCGATCTGTGGTCAGAGGAAAGCTGAGGGAGGGAATTGATACTTCGGGAAAGTTTTGAAAGCGAACCTTGACCCCTTCAGCTTTAACGGTCGACTCTTCGTCGTCGATGCTCATGCGCGTGGCTTTGAGCAACCATGCCGGCAGCCAGTCTGGGCCGGGTGTGCGGCGGCAAGTGGTGTAGTTGGCCTGGTGAACGATGGCACGAGTCGGATCGATGAATTCAAGCTGCGAGGCTGAACCATGCGCACCGTTGCCAAAAATTTCAAAAGTAGGTTGATCAAGAGTTCCCTGAAAGCTGTCAACTTGAAGCTTCAGCTCGGACCCCTTAAATTGACTCCCAGCCCGGTTGATTTGAATGCCGCCAGACGCCGCTACAACATCTTGGCTTTGTTCATAAACCATGCGGTCAGCCCGCAAGCTCAAGCCTGGCTTTCTTAAATTGGCCGCCCCATCAACCACTGTTCTGAGGTCTGGCTGCACCACCAAACTTTGCCCTGTGACAAAGACAGCGCCTTCTTTGTCTTGGCGAGGCGAAATGTTTTCTTCCAACAAAGTGCTGCTGCGCAAAACAAGCGGGGCTGATTGAGAATGCGCCACCCCTTGCAGGAGCAAGGCCACACCCACGGCTATGCCCCCAAGTCTTAAGGTCAACAAGAACTGTACAAGTCTCAAAATGGGGGAGCAGTTCACAAGGATCAACTGGATTGGGCAAGGCGCACTGGGTGAACAAAGCGGTGAGATTTTGACTTTGTAAAATGGGATTATCCATGAGCCACCCTACACCCCCCACAACTGCCGATTCTCAAGTCACTTGGGCCGATCCGATGCGGCAAGCAGCATGTGCTGCATGGTTGTCAGAAAGGGCAAACGACCAGGGTCTTTTGCCTCATAGCTTGCGGATTGCCTCGGCCGATGCTAGTTTTCGCCGCTACCTGCGGGTCGACACCGTGCAGGGCGGCAGCCGCATCGTCATGGACGCGCCACCCGATAAGGAAAACTCCGAGCCCTTTGTGCGCATTGCCGCCTTGATGAAGGCCGCTGGTCTGAATGCCCCCGAGGTGCTGGATTGGCACGAAGCCCACGGCTTCATGTTGCTGAGTGATCTGGGTGACGCCACCATGATGTCAGCCATCGATACCGAGCGCCCCCAGGCCAACCACGGGCTGTACATGCAGGCGGTCGACACGCTGGTGCAGTGGCAGCTGGCGTCGCGCCCCGGTGTGCTGCCGCCGTACGACGCCGCACTCCTTAACCGAGAGCTGAGCCTGTTCCCCGATTGGTATTTGGCCCAACATCGGGGCGTGCAACTGCAAGGCGCGCAGCGCGAGGTGTTCGACAAGGCCTTTGCCCTCATCGTGCAGCGCAACCTGGCCGCGCCCAGCGTGTATGTGCACCGCGACTTCATGCCCCGCAATCTGATGATGCCTTTTGGCAGCAGTGCACAACTGGGTGTGCTGGACTTCCAAGACGCGGTCTACGGCCCCATCAGCTACGACATCGCCAGCTTGATGCGCGACGCCTTTTTGACCTGGGACGAAGACTTTGTGCTCGACATCACCATCCGTTATTGGGAAAAGGCCCGAAAAGCAGGTTTGATGGACTTTGAAGACTGGTACAGCGACTTTGGTGCTTTTTACCGAGCCGTGGAGTGGATGGGCCTGCAACGCCACCTGAAAGTGGCCGGTATTTTTGCCCGTTTGACTTTGCGAGATGGCAAGCCCAAATATTTGGCCGATGCGCCTCGCTTCATACATTACATTCGCAGCACCTGCGACCGTTACCGCGAATTGGGCCCGCTGCTCAAGTTGATCGACGAAATCGAAGGCACCACGCCCCAGGTTGGCTTTGCCTACGGGCGCATGTGAGCATGCCGCGCTTTTACTGTCCCACGCCTTTGGCCACAGGCCATGCGCTCAGTCTGCCTGCGGGTGCCGCCCGTCATGTGCAGGTGCTGCGCTTGCAGCCGGGCGAGGTCATCACTTTGTTCAACGGCGAAGGTGGCGAGTTTGACGCCACCGTCATCCGCATGGGCCGCAGCGATGTGGAGGTGGCGGTGGGCGCTCACCACCCGGTGGAGCGCGAAACCGTCCGTGCTGTGCACTTGTTGGCAGGCATCACCGCCAACGACCGCATGGACTGGCTGGTTGAAAAAGCCACCGAACTGGGCGTGGCCAGCATCACCCCATTGGTGGCGGAGCGCAGCGTGCTGAAGCTCAAGGGTGAACGGGCCGATAAAAAATTGGCGCATTGGCAGGGTATTGCGGTCGCTTCTGCCGAGCAGTGCGGTCGCAACCGCGTGCCCATGCTGCACGCCGCCGTCACCCTCAAAGAGTGGTTGGTGCGGGCCGAAGCAGGACAGCGCTGGGTGTTGTCTTTGTCAGAAGGCACGCAAGCCTTGTCGGCCATGAGCGGCAGCGCCCCCGTCACCGTGCTCAGCGGCCCCGAAGGGGGCCTCAGCCCCAGCGAAGAAGCCAGCGCACTGGCTGCAGGCTTTGTGCCTGTGACACTTGGCCCTCGCGTTTTGCGGGCCGAGACCGCGCCTTTGGCCGTCCTGGCCATTTGCGCCTGACCTGAACATCTGACAACTCGCTGATTTTTGTGGGAGCCCCGACACCGGGTCGGTGGATCATGGATCGCGAAGGCTCTTTCGCGACGAGGGCGCCGAGGCGACAGGGTTTTATAAGTACCCAGCGATACACTGCCCTTCATGAACCCCAATTTGATTCTTCTCACCCTCTGCCAGGGCCTGTTTTTCACCAACAACGTCACTTTCATCGCCATCAATGGTTTGGTGGGTTTGTCTATGGCGCCGCTGGGCTGGATGGCGACTTTGCCCGTGATGGGCTATGTGGTGGGCGGTGCATTGTCGACTGGGCTGGTGGCCAAGAGCCAGTCGCGCTGGGGGCGCAAGGTGTCTTTCCAGCTGGGGCTGGTGGTGGCTTTGTTTTCGGCGTTACTGGCCGCTTATGCCGCCTGGAGCCACAACTTCTGGCTGCTGGTGTCGGCCACGGTGATTGCGGGTTACTACAGCGCCAATGGCCAGCTGTACCGTTTCGCGGCGGCCGAGTTGGCCGCAGACGGTTTCAAGGAAAAAGCGGTCTCACTGGTTTTGGCTGGTGGCTTGATCGGCGCCATCGTGGGCCCCAATTTGGCTTCGCGCACACGCACCTTGTACGAGGTGCCGTTTTTGGGCGCTTACATGGCGCTGGGCATCGTGGCCATTTTGGCCATGGTGTGCATGAGCTTCATCCGCTTTCCGGTCGTGCCCGCCAAAAAACCGGGCGACAGCGCGGGGCGCCCTTTGCGCGAGATCATGCGCCAGCCGGTGTTCATTGTGGCGGCGGCTGCAGCGGCCCTGAGTTATGGCGTGATGAACCTGCTGATGGCGGCCACCCCTTTGGCCATGCAGGTGTGCGGTTTCAGTTTTGACGATGCGGCGCTGGTGCTGGAGTGGCATGTGATCGCGATGTTCGCGCCGGGCTTTTTCACAGGCCACCTGATCAAAAAATTCGGCACGCTGCAGATCATGGCGGTCGGCGTGGTCATCAACTTCGCGTGCATCGCCATTGCACTCACAGGGGTTGAG
The DNA here is from genome assembly GCF_943326455.1 of Limnohabitans sp. Rim8. Classification (NCBI taxonomy): domain Bacteria; kingdom Pseudomonadati; phylum Pseudomonadota; class Betaproteobacteria; order Burkholderiales; family Comamonadaceae; genus Limnohabitans; species Limnohabitans sp. Rim8. Next base: position 53,848 of record NZ_CALPTI020000021.1, on the reverse strand, counting down.
CTCCACCAGTTCCTGATCTCACTGTTCTTGCTGGGCTTGGGCTGGAACTTCCTGTTCACCGGCAGCACCACGCTTGCCATGCAGGCTTGGACTCCCGCTGAAAAAGACAGGGGTCAGGCTGCCATCAATTTCTTTGTTTTTGCCACCATGGCCATCACCTCTTTCGCATCAGGCGCGCTGGTCACCACACAGGGCTGGACTTGGCTGAATCTCGGATCTCTCTTGCCCGTGACTTTGACCGGGCTGGCGCTGATATGGATGGTATTCAAGCAGAGGGATGCGCAGAAAAACGCGCCAGCAGCCAGCGCTTGAGGGATGTGAACACTTGGGCGCGGTAAAGGTCGTTGAAGATCTCGTGGTACATGGCTTCAAAGCATTCGGCCTGCACCACAGCCTTGGGGGCTGACCGGGCAAAGTCTGCGCTGGCTTGCGCATTGACCAAACGGTCTTGCCCTGCATACAGCAGCAAGGTGGGCACCTGCCATTTCGCTGCCTCGTCTAGTGTTTTTTCGCCATTCTTCAAAATCCAGGCAGCCAGCCCGGTGGCGATGCGCCGGTGCACCATCGCGTCGGCTTGGTAGGCCTTCACCACATCCGGGTCGCGTGACACAAAATCGGCTTTCAAGCCGTTGTCCACGCACAAGTGAGGTGCCAGACGCGGCAAGAAGGCGAGCAGTATTTTTTGGAAAATGTTGGGAAACCCACCCAACGCAGGGGACGACAAGACAGCCGCATCCACGGTACGCAAACCCTCGGCCAGCGTGCGCGCCACCACCAAGCCACCCATGCTGTGGCCCAGCAAAATCAGGGGCAGCTCTGACAAGTGGGGGCGCTGCCTGGTGTCGTCGATCACTCGGCACAAATCGGCCTGCAAGCTGCCGGGGCGCAACATGTCACCGCGTGCGCCTTCGGATTGGCCATGGCCTTGATGGTCGTAGGCCCGCACCGCAAAACCCCATTGGTGCAAGTGCGCCGCCACCTCGCCGTAGCGCCCGGCGTGTTCGCCCAGGCCGTGCACCAAGATCACCGTGCCCAGGGGTTGGCCTGCAGGCAGGGCCCAGTCGTAAACGGCCAGTTGGCCGGCTTCGCCCTGCAAGGCGGTAACTTTCGGGCGCGCGATGGCGGGACGCGATGTCACGTTCATCAAGGCATCCGCGCCATGACTTCGGCCACCGCAGCCGTGAGCTTTTTGGCATAAGGCACATGCAAAAACTCGTTGGGTCCATGCGCGTTGCTCTTGGGACCGAGCACGCCGCAGACCATCATTTGCGCCTTGGGAAAGCCAGCGCTCAGCATGTTCATGAGCGGGATGGTGCCGCCTTGGCCGATGTAGCCGACGCCGGCACCAAAGTGCGCTTGGCTCGCGCTGTTCAGGGCTTGCTCGAACCAGGGTGAGGTGTCAGGCGCGTTCCAGCCGGTGGCACCGCCGCCGCTTTCAAAGGTGACCTGGGCCTGGTAGGGCGCGTTGTCCTCCAGCAATGCTTTCATCTCGGCCACGGCTTGTGCCGCATCCACCAGCGGGGGCAGGCGCAAGCTGAGCTTGAAGGCGGTGTAGGGCCTGAGCACATTGCCTGCGTCTTTCAGCGCCGGAAAGCCTTCCGCCCCCGTGACGCTCAAGGTCGGTGTCCAGGTGCGGTTGAGCAGGGCTTGCGTGGGGTCGGTCGTGGTGGGCAGGGCAAAGCTGGTGGAGCCGCCGCAGTCGTAGTGCGCCCAGGGGAAACGCTTGTACACCTCGTCGCCCAGTATGGCGGCTGTGGCCCGCGCTTGCGCCAGCCGCTCGGCAGGCACTTCGCAGTGGAAGCTCGCGGGCAACAGTCGGCCTGTGGCGCTGTCTTCGAGGCGGTCGAGCACCTGGCGCATGATCCGAAAGCTCGATGGCACCAAGCCCGAGGCGTCCCCCGAATGGATGCCCTCGGTCAGCACCTGTACCTTGAGCGTGCCGCTGGCCATGCCGCGCAGGCTGGTGGTGAGCCACAGCTGGTCGTAGTTGCCCGCGCCGCTGTCAAGGCAAATCACCAAGCCCACATCGCCCATGCGGGTGCGCAGCGCGTCCACATAGGGCAGCAGGTCATACGAACCCGACTCTTCGCAGGTCTCGATCAGGCCGACGATGCGCGGGTGCGGAGTCTTTTGACTCTTGAGCGCCTGCACGGCGGCGATGCTGGCATAGACCGCATAACCGTCGTCTGCGCCGCCCCGGCCATAAAGCTTGCCGTCTTCATACACAGGAGTCCAAGGCCCCAGGTCGCTCCTCCAGCCATTGAACTCGGGCTGCTTGTCCAGGTGGCCGTACATCAGCACCGTTTGGCCGGATCCCTCGCTGGCGGCGCGGGTGGCGGCGACTTCAAAAAACATGATGGGCGTGCGACCGGGCAACTGGATGACCTCAAGCGTCAGGCCTTCCACCTTTTGTGCCTCGACCCATTGCGCCGCGCGGCGCAGCACAGTCTCGATGTGGCCATGCGCCGCCCAGTTGGCGTCAAAGGAGGGTGATTTGGCGGGAATTTCGATGTAATTCTTCAGCTCTGGAAGGATGGTGCTGTCCCAGGCTTGGGTGACGTCGTTCAGGGCGCGGGCACTGTCAAGATGACCGGCTGGCATTTCGCGGTGCAGGGGGGTGTTCATGGCGTGGCTCCTGATGGCTGCATAAAAAATGACTGTAACGCTATTGGACCCAGTCGACCACTGCCGTGCTTCGCAGTGGGGACAGCCGGTGATTTACTGCCCTGGTTTGGCGCAAAATAGCTGTGCAACATTCCCTTTGGCCTGCCCCGATTTGCCTCAAGTCCACCAATCCAAGTGACCCCGTTCGCCCTCAACACGCCTCCCAATGTTGGCTTACCACGCATGGGCGCCATTGTCTTGGCTGCTGGCGCAGGCAGCCGCATGGGGCATCGCCCCAAGTGCCTGTTGCAGCTCAGTGGCAGGAGTTTGCTTGAGCGTCAATTGGAGGCCTTGTCAGAAGCCAAACTTGCTCCTCTGCTGGTGGTTTTGGGGCACTATGCTGAACGCATTCAACAAGAGATTGCGCTGCAGCATTGGGGAGCCCGCGTGGTGCTCAATCACCAACCGGATGACGGTCATGTCAGTTCTTTGCGTGCTGGACTTTTGGCCTTGCCCCTTGATTTGGATGCGGTCATGGTGCTGCTCGCCGACCAGCCCATGATCGATGCGCAAGCTGTCCATGCCCTGATCCAAGCTTATGCCGCGCGTCCTGTGGGCACGCAACTGCTTCAACCGACGGTGCAGGATTTGCCCGGCAATCCGGTGATTTTTTCATCTGTGGTGGTCTCACAAATTATGGCGGGGGACGTTCAGATGGGCGCGCGCCAATGGCAAAAAGCTCACCCCAATGAGTCTTACCGATGGAAAACCCCTGATGCGCGTTACTGTCTGGATGTGGACAATGAAGAAGACCGTCAGACAGTGGAGACCTTGACAGGGCAAAGCCTGATTTGGCCCCACGACTTGAGCCAATCCAACACAAAGCAGACATGAACAGCATCGACATTGATGTCATCCGCACCGCCCTTGATTGGCAAAGCCGTGGTCACCGCGTGGTGATGGGCACGGTCGTGCGCACTTGGGGCTCGGCCCCGCGTCCACCCGGCTCACTCATGATCATTCGGGACGATGGCCAAGTGGCCGGGTCGGTGTCGGGTGGTTGCATCGAAGACGACTTGATTCGCCGTGTGGCCGCGGGTGAGCTGGCCATGCGCATGCCCGACACCACCACCTATGGCCAAACCGCCGAAGAGGTGCGACGCTTTGGCCTGCCTTGTGGCGGTTCGGTGCAGGTGGTGCTGGAGCCTTTGAGTCCCCAATCGCAATTGCGCGAATTGCTGGTGCTGATCGAGCAGCATCAGCGCGTGGAGCGCCGCTTGGATATGGCCACTGGCATGGTGCGCATGGGAGCCGCCACCGAAGGCGACAAGCTGCAGTTTGATGGTCAGAGCCTGACCACGGTACACGGTCCTCGTCTGCGCTTGCTCATCATTGGAGGCGGGCAACTGTCGCGTTATCTGGCCGCGATGGCCGTCATGCTCGACTACCAAGTCACGGTGTGCGAGCCGCGTGTGGAATACCACGAAGGCTGGGAAGCCATGAGCGGTGTGACCCTGTCCACCCAAATGCCCGACGATTTGGTCTTGGCCATGCGCCTGGACCACAACAGCGCCGTGGTCGCCGTCACGCACGACCCCAAGCTGGACGACTTGGCCTTGATGGAGGCGCTGCGTACCCCCGCGTTTTATGTGGGCGCATTGGGCTCGCTGCACAACAACGCCCAGCGCCGCAAACGGCTCCTTGACTTTGATGTGAGTGAGGCCGAAGTGCAGCAATTGCATGGCCCTGTGGGCCTGAATATTGGTGCACTCACTCCGCCAGAGATAGCCATGAGCATCGTGGCCGAGATGACCGCCATGCGCCGGGGCACCGATTTGAGTCAAGCGCTCAGCAACTGGGAAGGCTCAAAGACGGTGTGCGGGTTGGTTTGATGGCGCTCAAGCCCTGACGACGTCCAGGATCAACTTCAGTGAGATCAGCAGCAAGCCCAGTTGCACCCATTTGAAGAACCAGTCGTCGGCTATTTTGCGTGTCAGGTAAGCCCCCACCACGGTACCCACCAAGGCAAACGGGATCAGCACCAGTGCACCTGTCAGTTCAGCGGGGCCATACGGCTGCAGCTGGTGGTAGGGCCCCAGTTTGGCCAAGTTGATGAATGCAAAAAACAAAGTTGAGGTGCCAGCAAACACCAACTTGGAAAGTTTCTGGGGTAACAGGTAAACCTGAAATGGGGGGCCACCCGCGTGTGAGATGAAGCTGGTAAAACCCGACAAACCACCCCAAAAAAGTCCTTTGTCCCAGCGGGCTGGGCTGGGTGCCTGTTCGGTGTTGCGCTGGCGCCAGGCGTTGAGCACAAAGCCCACGCCCATCAGGCCGATCATCATTTTCACGGCTGTGTCAGACACCAGCGCTGCGGTGAGCCAGCCCACCAACACGCCGCCCACACCAGCTGGAACGAGAATTTTCAGATTGATGGCGCTGAAGTTTTTACGGTACAACCACAGCCCCACCATGTCAGAGATGATGTAGATGGGCAGCAGCATGACGACCGCTTTGACCGGAGACATGAACAGCGAAAGAATAGGCACTGAAAGCATGCCCACTGTGGGCAAGCCACCTTTGGACAAGCCCACCATGGCCGCGGCCACGCCCGCCCAAATCAGGTAATGCAAATCATCCATCACAACGCAGGTCAGAACGTCTTTGAATCACAAATAAGGACGCACCCATTCCAAACCCCGTGAAGTCCCCCCCGCCGAAGCATCGGCCGGGTTGTATTCACAACCGATCCAGCCGTTCCAGCCGCATTCGGCCGAAACCTTGTCGATGATTTTGAAGATGTGTGGCCAGTTCACCTCGCCTGTGCCGGGCTCGTGTCGGTGGGGCACCTCAGCGATCTGAAAGTGGCCTACCTGGCCTGTAGGCAGGTATTGGGCAATCTTGGCGCTCAAATCGCCCTCGACGATCTGGCAGTGGAACAAGTCCATCTGCACCTTCAGGTTGGCCGCACCCACCGCCTGCACGATGCGGTGCGCGTGGTCTTGGCGGTTCAGGTGAAAGCCCGGCACGCTGCGGGTGTTGATCGGCTCAATCAGCACATCACGGCCGGCTTTGGCCGCTTCAGCAGCAGCCCACTGCAGGTTTTTCACCAGTGTTGCGTCAGCAGCTTCAGGGCTGTCACCCGAGGCGCGCAAACCGACCATGGCATGGATGCGGGGACATTGCAGCGCCTCTGCATAGACCAGCGCGGCTTCGAAGCCAGTGCGAAATTCGGCTTCACGCCCCGGCACGCTGGCCGTGCCCCGGCTGCCGCCTTCCCAGGCCTGCATGAAGTTGCCGATTGCATTGCCCCCGGAAGGGGTGTTGAACAAAACCTGCTGCAAACCATGGCCCTGCAATCGGGCCGCCAATTCAGCCGCTGGGTAGGCATAGGGAAACAAATACTCCACGGCCTTGAAGCCGTCTTGGGCAGCCGCTGCAAAGCGGTCCAAGAACGGCAGGTCGGGGTACATCATGGACAAGTTGGCGGCAAATTGAGGCATGTTGGAAGGTTTGAAAAGAAGTCATGAAGTCGACGAGCAATCGATACCGTCGCTCCACTTTGAAGCAATGACGCCGTTTTGCTCGACTCAGAATGCAAAGATAACAGCATTTCCAGTCAACAAAGCCGGGCGCTTTGGTGCAATTGCCAGATGCGCGCCAGCACATCGCGGGCTTGCTTCTCGCCAATCACCGGCGTCGCCAGTTCCATGAGCTTGCCTTCCAGGTCGGCATCGGACAGGGGCAGCTCAGGATCACCCTTGCGGTCAGACTGCAGCAGGTTCAGCTGCCGACCATCGCGCAAGGTGATATCCACCCGCGCACCGCGACGACCGGGAAACGCAGCATCCACGGCCGGATCTAGCGCTTTGTCGATGCGTTGCATGAGCGCACGGGTGTGTGGGTCGTTCAAACGCTCGGGCTCGAAGGCCGACAGGCGCACACTGCCGTGGACCAGCGCTGTAGCCACCATGTAGTGCAGGCTAAACCGCGCTTGGTCGGCGTTTTGTGGGTCCACATGCGGCGCGATGTCGAGCGTGGGCTGGTACACGCCCAGCTGCACCCGCTTGATGTCGGCATGGCCAAAGCCGTGCATTTGTTGCAGTGCCAAAGCGCCGTCGATGGCGGCAAAAGTGTGGCCGCAGCCAACGTGGTTTTTGAAGGTGAGGCGGGTGATGTGGAAGTCTGTGCCCAGTGTGGCGCCGACCTTTGACCAATCTGGTCCTTGGCTCATGGCCTGACCCAGACCCGATTCGCCTTCGAGCACATCGAGCGAGCTGCGCATGCCGCCTGCGGCCAGTTGGGCCGCCAGCACACCGGCTTCGGCTGCGCGGCCTGCGTGCAGTGGTTTGGCCATCGCCTCTGAGCGAAAGGCCTGCTGCAGTCCGGCGGTGAAGGTGGCGGCGACGGCCAAAGCGTTGGCAAAAGCCACTTCGTCCAACTGCAACAAACTGGCGGCTGCTGCAGCGGCCCCAAAGCTGCCCATGGTGCCCGTGTTGTGCCAGTACTGGTAGTGCGGCCGCCCCATGACCACGCCGATGCGGGTAGAGACTTCGTAACCCAGCACCACGGCGCGCAAAAATTCAGGGCCACTGGCCCTCACCGACTGGGCAACAGCCAGTGCCGCGGCAATCGTGGCTGCACCGGGGTGGAGCATGGCGTCGCGAAAACTGTCGTCCACCTCAGCCGCGTGGGCGGCCGTACCCTGAATCAGGGCCGCGGCACGCGGGGTGGCCGCGCGCCCTTGTACCAGTTGTGCGGCGCCCCGGTCCAAGTCATCGGCCAGGGTGTGGGTCAGCACCTGCACCGCAGGCGTGTTCAGGCCGGGGTAGATGGAGGCATACCAATCGATCACGGCACGCTGCGCGTGGTGCGCCACTTCGGGCGGCAGCGGAGCCCGGGCAAAGCACATGGCAAAGCGAGCGAAAGTTGCGACCGCCAAGGGCTTGGGTGCTGGTTCGGATGCGGGTTCGGTGTGGGCCATGAAACAGCCTTTAAGTCAGCACCAGCACGCCATCGGCAGCGCTCACGCCTTGGCCTTGCGCGCGCACAAACACCGGGTTGATTTCTGCCTCCAGCAGGCGGTCGCCCAACTGCGCGGCCATGCCCGAAAAAGCCACGACGGCGTCCACCAGCGCGTCCACATCGGCTTTCGGGCGGCCACGAAAGCCGTCGAGCAAGGGCCAGGTTTTGAGGTCCTGGGCCATGGCCAGCGCATCAGCGCGGCTGAGGCTTTTGAGGCCTTGCGCGTCTTGCGGCAAAAGGCGCAGCGTGGTGTCTTGGAACAACTCGGCTGTGACGCCGCCCATGCCCAGCAGCACGGCCGTGCCCAGCGCATCGCGGTGCAGACCCAAAATCAATTCGGTGCCGCCATAGACCATTTCTTGTACCAAAAAGCGCTCAGGGCGCACGCCTGCCTTGGCCAGTACTTCGTCTCGCATGCTGGCCATGCGCTCGCCCACCGTTTCGGGGTTCAGGCCGATGGCCACACCGCCCACATCGCTCTTGTGCGTGATCTGCGAGGAGAGGATTTTGAGCACCACACGGCCACCGAGTTCGCGCGCAGCGGCCTCGGCCTCGGTTGGCGTGGTGACGATGCGCTCGGCCGCACACGGCAACTTGAAGCGCGCAAACACTTGTTTGGCCTGCGCTTCGTCGAGCGAACCAGAAGGCAAGTCGTCGATGGCGATTGCGGCTGGGCTGCTGTTCGTTACTTCTTCGATGGGAGCCACAAATCGGCCGACTTTCAGCATGGCGGCCAGCGCGGCTGTGCAGCTCTCGGCAGCGGCAAAGGCGGGCACACCGCTGCGGGTGAGCAGTGCGCCTACCTCCGGGGCGTGCGGGCTGACATAGGCCATCACGGGTTTGTCCGATTCAGGCAAACAGTCGCGAATGGCATGGGCCATCAGCTCGGGCATCGCCAAGCTGGACGAACCCACGATGATCACCAGCGCGTCGTAGCTGGGGCTGGCCAACAAGGCGCGTATCGCGCCGCGCAGCAGGTCGGGGCGCAGGCCTGCCAAGGTCACGTCAATTGGGTTGCGGTCGAGCACGGCTTCGCTGCCAGTTTGCAGCGCACGCAGCGCCCCGGCCGTGGCGGCGTCGGGTGCGGGGGTTTCAAAACCGGCCACGCCCAAGTCGTCGGACACCAGCGTGCCCGCACCGCCGGTGCTGGTGAGGATGGCCACGCGCTGGCCGCGCAAATGGCGTCCGGTGGCCAAGGCCACTGGAATGTCCAGCAGGTCATTGAAGGTCTGTGCGCGGATCACGCCCACTTGTTTGAAGAGCGCGTCGTACATGCGGTCGGTACCCGCCATCGCACCTGTATGCGACACAGCGGCTTGTGCGCCGGCTTCAGAGCGGCCGATCTTGAAGGCCACCACGGGCTTACCCAAGCCTGCGGCTTTCAGGCAAGCGGCGCGGAACTTGGCTGGATCGCGCACAGTCTCAATGTAGAGCGCGATCACCTGCGTGGCCGGGTCGTCGGCCAAGTGGTCAATGAAATCGGCCAATTCCAAGTCCACCTCGTTGCTGGTGGATATCAGCTTGGACAGACCAATGCCGCGTGCTGTAGCCCTTGACAACAAAGAACCCAAAATGCCACCACTTTGCGACACCACGCCAATACGCCCCACCGGGAAATGGTCCATTTCCAGTGCGCCGGTGGCCGAAAGCACGATGCTGTTGGTCAGGTTCACCAAGCCGATGGTGTTGGGGCCCAAGATGCGCATGGCACCCGCCGCTTCCATCAGTTGTTGTTGGCGGCGTGCGCCGTCTTCGCCGGTCTCGGTGTAACCACTGGCCAGCACGATGGCCGCCGCGCAGCCACGCACCGAGAGCTCTTTGACCGCCAAGTGGGCGCGTTCGGCGCCCAACAAGACGATGGCTACATCGGGTGTCTCGGGCAGCGAGGCGATGTCGGCATAACAAGGCAGATCACCAATGCGGTCCACCTTGGGATTGACCGGCAGGATGCGCCCAGTAAAGCCATGTTTTTGCAGGTAGGCCACTGGGCGGCCGGCGGTTTTGCTGGCGTCGGCCGATGCGCCGATGACGGCGACGCTGCGGGGTTGTAGCAAGCGGGTGATCGCATCGATGGGGGAATTCATGGGCGCACTCATGGGGACATTCACGATGTTCACTCTTGGCCAGAGGTTTTGGCCAAAAAGGCTTCGACCGAGGCGCGGTGCTCGCTGCTGGTGTAGCAGATGCCTTGCGCTTGGCTGCCTTGTGCAAACACGTCGTGGGAGCTCATTTCAAAGCTTTGGTTCAAGATGGTTTTGGTCAAAGCCATGGCGGTGCTGGAGTTTTGACTCAGCTCTTTGGCCCAAGCTTGTGCGTCAGCCAACAGCGTGTCGGCGCTGGTCTTGCGGTCCACGATGCCCAAGGCAAGGGCTTCGTCCACCTTGACTTGGCGGCCGGTGAAGATCAGTTCTTTGGCCTTGGCCAAGCCCACGCGGCGGGGCAAAAAGTACATGCCGCCGCCATCAGGAATGATGCCGCGCAGCATGTACGACCAAGCAAAACTGGCCCACTCGCTGGCGATGATGAAGTCGCAAGCCAGCGCCGTGTCTGCGCCCAAGCCCGATGCGGCGCCGTTCACGGCAGCGATCACTGGTTTGGGGCAGGTGTGCAGCAGCGACTGCGCGGTGTGCACCCGCTGCTGACGGTGCCAGCCATTGAAGCCGACTTCGCCAGCCGGAGCGTTCATGCGCTTTTGCATGCCGCTGATGTCACCGCCTGCGCAAAAGCCCTTGCCCGCGCCGGTCAGCACCAAGGCGCGAATGGCTTTGTCGGCCGTCACCGACTCCAGCGCAGAGATGAATTCCGTGCGCATGTCGTCGCTCATGGCGTTGCGCTTGTCGGGACGGTTGAGTGTGAGCGTGGCGATGCCGTTGTTCACGGCCAATTCAAGAAGTTGGTAGTCCATGGTGATTTGGGTGTCGTTGTCAGTGTTCAGTCGGCCTTGATGTTGTTTTCTTTCACGATCTTTCTCCAGCGCGCTTCTTCTGCCTTCACATAGCGATCGAACTCTGCGGGTTCAGACGCGGTGACGATCAAGCCTTCTTGCTCGACCTTTTTCACAAACTCGGGGTTTTGAGCCGCTTTTTTGACGGCTGCGTTCAGCTTGGCGATCACCGGAGCGGGCGTGCCTGCACGAACAAAAAATCCATACCAGCTTTCCACCGCATAGCCAGGAACCGAGGCGGCCACGGTGGGTACGCCCTTGAACGCGGGCGAAGGTTCGGGCGTCGTCACAGCAAGCGCGCGCAACTTGCCTTGGTCGACCAAGTTGCCCACGGCCGCCGCTGTGCCAAAGAACATGTCAATCTGACCGCCGAGTACATCCACCATGGCGGGCCCTGCGCCGCGGTAGGGAATGTGCAAGAAATCAAGCTTGGTCAAGTTGGCGAACATTTCGCCAGCCAGGTGGGCCGAGGTGCCATTGCCTTGAGAGGCATAGGTCAGTTTCCTGCCCGACCTTGCTGCATCCAACACGTCTTTGACCGTTTTGAACGGGCTTTCGGCGCGCACCACCAACACATTCGGACCACGGCCGATCAGACTGACCGGCGCGAAGGCCGTGTCGTTGTTGTAAGGCAGTTTGCTCAACAAACTGGGGTTCACGGCGTGTGCCAGTGTGGCGATGACCAGGTTGTAGCCATCGGGGGCACTTTTGGCCACCAAGTCGGTGCCGATCACCGTGCCCGCGCCGGGTTTGTTGTCAATGATGACCGATTGGCCCAGTGCTTGAGACATGCCTTGACCCAAGGTGCGTGCAATCAGGTCGGTGCCGCCGCCTGGGGCAAAGGGCACGACGATGCGCACAGGTTTGTCAGGGAACTCAGCGTGGGCCAGGTTGGCCAAGAGGGCCAAGCCCAGCCCCAAACCTGTGGCCACGCGGCGCAGGCCAGAAGAAAAAATGGTCATGTGATGTCTCCGTGATGGGTGAGCTCGGGTGCGGTATTTTGTGGGCCGCGACAACGAACAATGGATTGCACCTAAAGCTTAGAGGTCTTCAGACTTTTTAGAACCTGTATATTTCCATCTGATGGAAATAAAATGGCAAAAACCTGTTCGCAACTGACCCAGCTCATTGGGTAAACCCTGACCCATCTTGCAGTGAGTGCTTTCGAAGAAAACCCAGGCCGTTCCACCATCAACCGTTCCTTGCTGCGCGGTGCCGACATCCTGCGCGCTTTCCGTCCGGGCTCTGATCTGTTGGGCAATGGCGAGATTGCAGAGCGCACGGGTTTGTCAGCATCCACGGTCAGTCGCCTCACGCAAAGCATGGTGGCTGCCGGTTTGCTGCAACAAGACCGAGCCCGCAGGGCTTATCGGTTGGCCCCCTTGGTGCTCAGCTTGGGGCATGCGATGCGTTCAGGCTCGCAAGTGTTGGCCGTTGCAGCGCCTTTGATGCGTGCTTTGGCTGAGCGAGAGCACATCAATGTGGGCTTGGCATGCCCCGATCGCGACGAGATGGTTTACCTCGAATCCATCCGCTACAACCGCCGATTGGCGCTGCGCAGTGTGGTCTCTGGCCAGCGTGTGCCGATGGAGCTGACCTCGTTGGGGCAAGCTTATTTGGCCACGGTGCCAATGGAGCGATACCAACTGCTCGAGCCCATCTTCAAGCGTCGCAATGGTCGGCACTGGAAAGAGATCAAGTTGGCTATAGAGGCCTCAGAACTTTGCATGAAAGAAAAAGGCTATTGCTGGGCCAGTTGGCAACCTGAAGTGTTGGCCCTGTCCACCGCTCTGCAGTCAGCAGAGGGTGTTTGCATCATCAATGTCAGCGTGTCTACACCCGGAAAAATCGAGCCTTGGATCGAGACGCTGGCACCCCAACTTCTCGCTTTGAAGGCAGACATCGATCTGGCGCTGGCCAAATGGCCATGAGATCGTGGTCTTTCAAAATTTGAGCGTTGAGTCTATGCGCGGTGCTGGGGTCCACTTCGCGGTGTTATGGCGGCTCTGTATGCGAGCGGACAGACGCTGAATTTGAGGGGCTCAAAATGGGTTGGTAACTCAGGTGCACATGATTTACACCTTTGCAACTTCACTCATTTTGAAAGCTAATCACATGACATTCGAAACTCAGAAATCCACGTCACCGGCTTTGGCGACACTCAAGCCGGAGCAGCACCACCAGAAGGCAGCAGAGCATTTGGAGTTGGCGGCCAAATCACACAAAGAAGTCGCCAAATGCATCGGTACCAACGACCATGCCGCGGCTCAGACCCACAGCAAAGCAGCGCATGAGCACATGACCCAAGCCCATGAGCATGCTGATGCGGCTAAAAAAGCGATGCCAACACCCAAGTAATCCAGCCAGGATTTGCCAAGCCGTCTGCCCTGATGAGGACAGACGGCTTTATCTTGGCGATTTGACGCCAGAAGACCCAAAACCACCGTTGCCAATGCGCATACGGCGTGCTTCTGCTGACTTAGCCCCTGCCAGGAATCTTGGCGAGCAGTTGCTCCACATGGACTTTGGCTTTTTCGAGAGAAGCCATGCTGCCTGTGAGGTACATGCGGCCGCTGGCACCGATCATGCTGCACTCGACCAAGGTCAGGTCGGGGGCGACTTTTTCGGCTTCGTTGGCCATGTGGGCACCGAACAGTGCCGGAGCCACTTCCATCAGCAACATGTTCTGGCCCGGGAGCACCATGCTGGCTTGGCGTGTGCGGTTCATCAGCACGGCGTGCTGATCGGTCACGTTTTCCAGAATGTCGCTGTACAGCAGGTGTGGGCGCAGCTGGTCTTCGGCTTTCGCGCCCATCCAGTCCAAAATGACTTGTCCTGCACGCTGAAGCGCTGCGCTGTCGTTGCTGTGCAACTCCAGGACGCCGAACTGCCGCTCCACAGCCAGGATGCCCGGTTCCAGCGTAGGTTCAGCCTTGAGGGCCAGATCGATCACCCGTTGAATGGAAAGTCCGGGCGCGATCTCGACCAGCAGCGCGTTGGTGCCTTGCATCGCCACGTAGCCACGAGCGCCCAAAGGCGAACTCATCCACGAGGAGAACTGGGGCTGCAAGTCGTTGAGCGTCAGGTAGACCCGAAGCTCAGCTGCCGGCTTGGTCGGCGGTTTGGCGGGCGCGGTGGCTTTTTTGCTTGTGGCCATTCGGCCTCCTTATCTGCAACAGCCGTCGATCATTTGCCGTCGAAGGCTTTGGACACGTCAGCGTGTGGACGTGGGATGACGTGGCAAGACACCACTTCACCGATTGCGCCTGCGGCTTCTGCACCGGCTTCGGTGGCGGCTTTAACGGCACCTACGTCGCCCGAAACGATGATGGCGACGAGACCGCCACCGACTTCTTTTTTGCCAACGATGTTGACGTTGGCGGCTTTGACCATGGCGTCAGCGGCAGCGAAGGCAGCAACATAACCTTTGGTTTCGATCATTCCGATAGCTTGTGACATGTGAGTCTCCTTGAGGGGTTAAAAAAGAAAGGGTTGAGGAAAGAAGTTGAAGGAAGGGGTGAGGGGAACAAGTGCCGCTGCGTCAACGCATCGGTGTGGGGGTGTCGTAGTTGTCGAGTGAAGCAATGATCAAGGCATCGGCCACCACACGAGGATGCGCTGGGGCGAACCACCACGCGGCGGGTGCGCCGATGGTGATCATCACGCGCTCGCCAATGCCGCAACCCATGGGGTCGTAGCAGACGACCACGTCCTTGGGGTAGTCCAGTTGTACCTCCAGCAATGCGCCAGCGGGCAATTCGGGCAGGCGCTTGCTGGCGACAATGCGGCCGATCACGGTTCCTGTTTTCATGTTTTGCTTCCTCGGTCAATGGTGATGCCGCGCTTGCGCAGGGCCTCTTTGCCCAAAGGGGTCAAGACCGCCTTGGGGTGGATGCGAACGGTTTTGACGCTGGCTGGCAAGGTTTTGAGCAGCTTCTCGCCAATCACGCCTTTGAGCTCAGGTACGGATTCGCTCGCCTTGTGCGCCTGCAGGTCGCAACGCTCGTCTTTGCATTCACAGGCTTTGCCTTCTTTGCAAGACGGGCAGCAAGCGGCCGGGTCGATGGCGGTGGTGGCGGCCATGGCCGAGGCACCGCCGGATGAACCACCAGTAGCACCACCTGATGCCGCCACGGCTTTCACCGCCGCTTCGTCCACACGCATGTCAAAACGCAGCAAACCCGATTGCGCCGCTTGCAACAAGGCCGGGCTGGCGGCCAGGCGCTTGAACAGGTCGGTCAGCGCGGCGGCTTGCGCGGCCGTGCCCACACGCAAGGGCACCACCACGCCGATGGGACTGGCAGTGGCCTTGTTGGGTGTTGTTGGCTTGGGCATGCCCACTTGCTTCCAGTAAGCGTCTTTGCGGGCGATCAGGCCATTGCGAATTTGGTAGACATCGGTGCCGTCATAGGTGCCGGTCTGGCCACCGGGCAGCGGCACGGACACTTTGTAGTTTTGCACCACGGTCTGGCCCAGCACGTTCATGTGCGAGTCCGAAAACTTGGGGCCAGTGGGGCTGGCAAAGCGTTCTTTCAAAAATGCCAAGCAGGCTTCGCGGCCGTTGAGCACGCGCGAATCGGGCAGGATCCAGACCACATCGGGCGCAAAGCAGGCCACGATGGCCTCGGCGCTCATGGTCTCGTAACCGGCTTCAAAGCGGCGCATCAAAGCAGCCACAGACGCGTCAGCCGCCGGGGCTGGGCTGGACGCAGCGCCCAAAGCTTTTCGCACCTGCATGCGAATTTGCTCGCGCAAGGCGTCTGTGCTCATGCAGCACCTCCTGCGTCGCGGATCACAGCCTCGGCCACTGCCGCTGCAGCACGCACGTCCGACGCATTGCCCGACAGGTACAAGCGACCAGCTGGGCCCATGAAGCGGCAGTCGATCAGTTTCACGTTGGCGGCCTTCTCGGCCTCGTTGGCCACCAGCAGCGCATACGACGAGGTGGTCATCTCCATGATGTAGAGCGACTCACCGGGCAAGAGCATGCTGCCGGCCTTGCTGCGGTTGATCAAAAACGCGTGGTAGCCATCGACCCGGTCGATCACCTTGGAGGCCAGGATCTCGGGCTTGAGCACGCTTTTCTCGCTCACACCCATGGCATCCAGCACAGCAGCCCCGGCCGACTTGACCGATGAGGAGGACTGGCCGTGGAACTCCAGGTAACCAAACTGCCGCTCAACCACCAGGTTGCCGGGTTTGACATCGTCGTGCTTCAAAGCGATGTCGGTCAACCACTCGATGTCCATGCCGGGGGCGACTTCGATCACCATGGCGGCGTCGTTGTGGCGCGGCAAGAAGCCACGGGCCGTCGAGCCCAGCAAACACATCAACTGTGGCTGCAAGCGGTCCAGAAAAATGTAACTGCGCAAAGTGGACATGAGGGGCTTTCAGCGAAGGTGTTCGAGTTCTTCCTGCACGATGCGCAGGACGGTGGCCTGAAGTTCAGGCGTGAGGGAGGACAACTGGCCCGGTGCCGCTTGCAAGGCCGCGCCCGAAGCCATGGCTCCGGCCCAGCCGCCCGGCAGAGGAAAGGCCACGCGTTTCCAGTTGACCAGAAGCTCGGGGCCGACGTTGCAGTCCACCGAGCTTTTGCCCGCGTAACCCGTACCAATGGTGAAGGTGTAAGGCAAGCCGGTGTTGGCACCGGTGCTGTCGTGCACCGTGCTGCCATTGACGACCACACGGTAATAGTCGAGCGCCGCGCCCCAGTACACCGCCTGCTCGGCCGATGCGGAGTGGATACCTGTGGTGTGGCCTGCGCCGCTGTGCTCCAGCATGAGCCGCGCCACGCCAATGCCCTGGTCAACGTCTTGGACCACCACGCAACCCAAAATGGGCGAGAGCTTTTCCTTGAGCATCACATGGCCAGACTGCGGGTTGGCGATGGGGCAGATCAGCGCCTGACAGTCGCGCGGCACTTGCACGCCTGCGGCCTGTGCGATCTCAAACGCGGGGCGACCGACCACTTTGCCATTGAACTTGCCACCAGGAAAGGCGTGGTTCTGGATTTTCTGCGCCTCTTCTTCGGTGCACACATGCGCACCCTGTCGGGCCAGGGCTTGTTGCATGGGCCCGGCAATTGTTGCGTGCAACAAGAGTACAGAGGGGGCCTGGCAGGGGCTGCCGTGGTCAAAATTCTTGGCGGTCACAATGGTCTGCGCAGCGGCTTCGATGTCAGCACTGGCATCCACATAAATCGGCACATTGCCCGAACCCACGCCAATGGCGGGGTTGCCCGAGCCGTAAGCCGCACGCACCATGGGCGTGCCACCGGTGGCCAAAATCACGTTGGTGCGGGCGTCGCGCATCAGCGCCCCTGTCGCCTCGACCGTGGGGCGGGTCAGGATTTGCAGCGCATGGGCCGGGCCACCGGCCTTTTCAATGGCCGCTTGCAGCTCGTTTGTCACGGCGGTGCAGCAGCCCAAAGCCACCGGGTGCGGCGAGATGACCAGCGCGTTGCGCGTCATCAGGCAAAGAATAGCCTTGAACATGATGGTGGCCACCGGCGAGGTGGAGTTGGACAAACCCACCACCACCCCAGCAGGGCGGCCGATCTCAACGATGCGCAGCGCATCGTTGCGGCGCACGCCGCCCAGCGCCACGTTGTCCCAGGCCGTGGGGGTGAGCGTGCAAGCAATCTGGTTTTTGGCAATCTTGTCGGCCACTTTGCCGATGCGGCTTTCGCGCACGGCCCACTCGGCATAAAACTCGGCACGCGGCAGCAAGGCTGCAGCCACTTCTTTGGCCACGCGCTTGGCTTCTTCGGGCGTCCACAGCGCCAGCGTGGCAGCGGCTTGCTGGGCACGGCCCAGCAAGTCACGGGCCTCCTGCAAGGCGGCCAGGTCGTGGTCGGCCAGGTCGATCGGGTTGCTGGAACTCATGGTGGAGAGCAGCCCGGGTTTAACGGCGCGCCGCAGCCGAAGCCACGGCGTTCAGGTCCACGTTTTCCAGCGCGCTGAAGATGGCTTCCACCGCTTGCTGTTCACGCGGGCTGGCCGCTTGCATGCGGGTGGTGTCGAGCAACTGGCGCATCACCGAAGGCTGGCCACCTGAAGCTGTACCCGCGGCTGCGCCAGGGTTCAGGGTGGGCACAAAGCTGCCGCAGGTCATGCGCTGACCGGCGCGGTAGTGCGGCGCGTAGTCAAACACGGCGTAGTGCTGCGTAGCGCAGTTATCCCACATGGCCAAGGAGTCTTTTTCCCAACGGAAACGCACCATGAATTCGGGTTTTTTCACCCACTCATAGAGCATGTTCAGTACGGCCTCGGACAGGTCCATGTGCATGCCCAGCAAGCGCTTGGTCCAGATCGAATTCACAAACAAAATCTTGCGGCCGTTGAAGGGGTGGGTGATCACGGCAGGGTGCGACACCGTGGGCGTGTTTTCGATCATCTTGCACTCTTGCTCGCTGGCCGTGACCAGCATGCCGCTCTTGATAGAAGCACGTTTGGCAAAGCGCTCGCTGGCGTTGATGCGGCGAAAGTGCCAAGGCAGGTCGTGGTCGGCCTGCAGGCCTTCAAGCATTTGCTGCATGCCAGGATTGAGCGCATCGTAGGCTGCACCTGCGTGCATCCACATGGTGTCGCCGCCCGATGGGGGCAAGTCGGTGATGCGCAAAATCGACACCATATTGGGCTTCTTGCGGAAGGTCACGTCGGTGTGCCAGCGGTCGGTCTCGGGTGCTTCGTTGCCCTGGTTGGAAATCAGTTGGATTTGGGGGTGACCCTCGATGTGCGGGAAGAATTCGTGCTGTTCCATTTCGCCAAAGTTCTGCCCCAGACGGATGTAGGCTTCGGGCTTCAAGGCCTGCTTGCGAAAGAACACGACGCCGTGTTGCCACAGCGCTTTTTTGATTTCTTCGTAGACGTCCTCTGAGCGGGTGTTGTTCAAGTCAACGCCGCTGATCATGCCGCCGATGGTGGGCGTCATGGGGTCAACTTGAATGTGACGGAAGTTCATTTTTATCTCCTAAATGTGATCAAACTGCCTGGCTCATTGCCAGTGCAGCAAACGGCGTTCAACCCAGTTCATCAGCTTCATGATCAGCACCCCAATGAGCGCCAAATCAAACAGCAGCGACCAGACGCCGTTGACGTTGAATGTGGATCCCAGATAAGCGAGTTGTTGCCCGAGGCCACGCTCAGAAGCAATGACCTCTGCGCCCACCACGCCCAGCAAGGCGTAGATCACACCGAGGCGCAATCCTGAGAAAAGCACCGGCACAGCGCCCGGCAATGTGACCGAGAAAAACATCTGCCGACTGCTGGCCCCCAAAGTGCGCGTGAGCGTCACATGGTCTTGGCTGACGCCCCGAATACCGGCGACGGTGCTGGACAGCACGATGAAAAACGTCAGCGAAACGCCCAGAGCGATCTTGGATCCGATGCCCAAACCAAACCACAAAATGAACAACGGGACCAGCGCAATGCGCGGCAGTACATTGAAGGCAGAGATGTAGGGGTCGCAAAAGGCCTCGAACTTGGGCCAAGTGACAAAGGCCAAGCCCGTGATCATGGCAGCGACCGAGCCAATGGCGAAAGACGCGAACACGGCCAACAGCGTGTAGCCCAGATCGCCCCACAAGCGGGCGTTGGTCAGGTTGTCTAGGGTGAAAAGGATGATACCGAGTGGACTGCCCATGAAACTCGGATCAACCCACCCGATTCGTGCAGCCCACTCCCACAGCCCCAACACGAAGCACAGGAACAGCGCATGCAGTGACAGCGTACGAAGTGTTTCACCCCTCATGGTGCACCCACCCTTCTTCGAGATGTTTCCAGACTTGAGCGTAGGTGCGGTGGAAGTCATCGCTGGTCTGCAGCTCACGGATGGAGCGCGGACGTGCCAGCGGCACCTGCACATCGGCCACGATGCGACCTGGCCTGGAGGACATCACCATCACCCGGTCGGCCAGCGCGACCGCCTCTGACAAATCGTGCGTCACGAAAAGCACCGTTCGGTTACCGTCCTGACACAGCTGCAGCAACAGGTCCTGCAGCTGCAGCTTGGTTTGCGCGTCCAGTGCACCAAAGGGCTCATCCATCAGCAGCAAGGGTGAGGGCATGGCAAAGGTGCGGGCCAGGGCCACGCGCTGGCGCATGCCATGCGACAACGCCTTGGGCAGGCGGTTTTCGGACCCACTGAGCCCGACCTTCTTGAGCATCAATGCGGCAAGCTCCCGGGCATCCGCGATGGGCATGCCGCGCACTTTCAGTCCAAAGGCTGCGTTGTCCAGTGCATTGAGCCAGGGAAACAGACTGTCGCGTGCCAACATGTAAGCCACGTTGTGGCTGCCGAGCGCAGGCTTTTCGCCCGCCACCAGCAGACGTTGACCTGCAGGCAAATCCACCAGCCCCGCGCAAAGGTTGAGCAAGGTGGTCTTGCCACAGCCACTGGGGCCAGCGAGCGCGACAAACTCCCCGGCCTTGACGTGCAGGTCCACGCCTTGCAATACCAAATGGTTGCCGTCAAAGCTCAGGTCGATGCGCTGTGCGTCGATCATGAATGCGCCCTGGAAAAATCGCTGCTGTGGAGCTTCAGGGCAGGACTGCAGGCGCCATCTCTACTCTGCCCGGCAAGAGCTTGTTTTCGCTCATGGCATTGGCCACCGCTTGCATGGCGGGCACGGTGCCACGGGCCTTGAAGTTGCCGATGGAGTTGCGCAGGCTCACCTCAGCGATCTGGTCTGCGTTGGGCAATTGCAGGGCAAATGTCTTGCGCAGGACCTCCAGTGTCTTGCCGAAGTTGGCCGGGTTGGCAATGAAAGCCTCCGACAATTCCAGCATCCTGCGAATGGCGGCCACCGTTTGCGGATTAGCTGCCGCCCATTCGGTCTTCACCGCCATGGCGCCGGCGCCTCCCCGGGTCGCCAGCATGCTCTTGGGACCTTGTCCTTTGCGGGGGTCTACCACCAGGCGGCAGGCCTTCAGTACTTCGCACATGCCGTCGGCGGGTGGGAAGGTCATGATCAGATCGACTTGGCCGCGCGTGAGCGCAGGAAAGGCGGTGTCGGGCGCACCCACGGCCACAAAGGTCACGTCGTTCGCGGTCAGGCCCACATCGGCCAGCATGTCGATCACCTGAAATTCAGCGCCGGAGCCGCGTTGGGTCACGCCGATTTTTTTACCTTTGAATGACTTGACCACACCGGGGTAGCCTTCTTTTTCTGTTTCCAATTCGGTTTTTGCACCTGCAGCCATGAAAAACACTGGATCGACGAAGCCCGCGGCGATGATGGAAATGGGGGCCTTGCGGGCAACGGCTGCAACCGCCACTTCGGTCGGGCCAAAAAACACTTCGATGTCACCCGAGAGCATGGTCTGCATGCCCAGTGGCCCACCCGCTATGGTGCGCAGTTCGCAGCGAATGCCCGCTTGCTGGCAAAAGCCTTGCTCTTGGGCCACGCGCACCAACAGATTGCCAGTGCCAGGATAGTCTTGGAAACGCACCACGGACTGCGCCATGGCGCTGGCACCGAGGGTCAAGGCGATGGCACCCAGGGTGGTGCGTACAAGAGTAGGGGCAGAAAATTTCATGTCGTCTCCAATGTGGTTCTTTGACTTGATCACCGTCAAGCTCGGTGGACACGATTTAAGTCCCCCCAGATGTCGCAAATTGTTTCTGATGTGACAATTTAGGGGAAAGCACTCAAGATAAACCCATTTCAGCCCGACCAAACATGCCATCGCCACCCCCGAAAACACCGACTAAAGGCCGTACCAACAGCAAGCGCGCTGCTGTTTTCAAAGCGCTGGATGTAGATGAACTGAAGAAAGACTGGGCGCAGAATTCAGGCCTGACAACACGCTCGACCCAAGCCCTTCAAAGTGTGGGCGTGCTGCGTACTTGGAACGATGGCCAGGTCTTGCTCAGCCGGGGCCAACCCACCTCGGCGGCATGGCTGGTTGTCAGTGGCCGCGTGCGCATCAGCGTGATCACCTCGGAGGGCGAGGAGCAATTGCTGCGCTGGATGTTGCCGGGTGAAATCGCGGGCTTGAGCTCGGTGTTTGCCCAAGCCACCAATCCGGCTGACATGGTTTCCCATGGCTTGACGCAGGTCTTACACATCGAACGTGCCCGATTGATGGAACTGATTGGGCGCGATCCGGTGGTTGCGCTGGACCTTCTTCGCATCCTGGGCCTGCGCATCAACCAACTGTTTGACACCCTTGCTGATCGCGGTATACACAGCCTAGAGCAACGCGTGTGGGCCACACTGGAGCGAATTGCCAAATTCAACAGCGTGACCGTACCCGACGGTGTGATGCTGCGCGTGAGCCAGTCCGACCTGGCCCAAGCCGCCTCCGCATCACGCCAGCGCGTCAACCAGCAGCTGAGGCACTTTCAAGATCAGGGCTTGATCCGGCTGGGTTACCGCAACATTGTTTTGCTGCGGCGTAGTTTTTAGAAACCAAGATCACGATCCGATGGGGCGCATTTGTTGGCGCCACGTTCGGATCGTTGTATTTTTAGGCGCGCCTTAGGTGACAGAGTACGTTGAAAACCAAGCCGAGAATTCAGACCAACAACAAGAGGAATGCTTGATGACCGGTGCACTGAATGGGCTGCGCATCCTGGACTTGACCAGTGTGTTGATGGGGCCTTTTGCCACACAGCTCATGGCCGACATGGGTGCAGATGTGGTCAAAATCGAATCGCCTGCGGGCGACACTGTGCGTGGGATTGGGCCGATGCGACATGCCGGCATGGGCGCTATCTTTTTGCATGTCAATCGCAACAAACGGAGTTTGGTGCTGGATCTCAAAAAGCCAGAGGGCTTGAGCGCTTTTTTTGAACTGGTGAAGACCGCCGATGTGGTGGTCTACAACATTCGTCCACAAGCCATGCAACGCTTGGGCATCGGGTATGAGCAGGTTCGGGCCATCAACCCGCGCATTATCTTTGCAGGTCTTTATGGTTACGGAGAAAAAGGGCCTTATGCAGGCAAACCCGCCTATGACGATTTGATCCAAGGCGCTGCAGCTGTACCCAGCCTCATGGGGCAGGCCAGTGGCTCGGCACCACGCTATGTGCCACTCACACTGGCCGACCGCACCGTGGGACTCATGGCCTCCAATACGATTTTGGCGGCGGTCATCGCCCGCTACCAAACGGGCCTGGGACAGGCGGTTGAGGTGCCCATGTTCGAAACGATGGCGCAATATGTGTTGGGCGAGCACATGGCCGGCGCCACGTTTGAGCCTGCCTTGGGTCCAACGGGCTACCCGCGCCTGCTGGTGCAAGAGCGTCGGCCTTATCCCACCAGCGATGGCCACCTGTGCGTGCTGATTTACACCGATCGGCACTGGGAAACTTTTATGGGTTTGATCGGTCAAGCCGACGCGTTCCTGCAAGATCCACGTTTTGCCAGCATTGGGACGCGCACGCTGCACATCCATGACCTTTACCGGATGGTGGCCAAAGCCATGGTCACCGAAAGCACCGAGGTCTGGATGACCCGACTCACCGCGGCAGACATCCCATGCATGCCCATGCACGATGTCGACAGCTTGCTGAAGGATCCGCACCTTCTGGCGGTGGGCATGCTTCAACAAGTGACGCATCCCAGTGAGGGCCTTGTGAGCGAGATCGGTGTGCCCGTCAGTTTTTCGGGCACCCCGACATTGCCAGTGCAAAAGCCAGCGCCTCGTCTAGGTCAACACAGCATCGAGATTTTGCGAGAGGCAGGCTTGAGCGACGCGGCCATTGCCAAGCTGCAGCGGCTGGGTGCGACCAACCGCTGAGTGCGTTTACTCGGCTTTGGCGCCAGAGTCTTTGACCGCCTTGGCCCAGCGCGGCATTTCGGTGCGCAGGTGGGCCGCGTACTCGGCGGGCGTGCCGCCCAAAATTTCAGCGCCTTGTGCCGCCAGGCGGGCGCGCAGATCGGGGTGAGCCAGCGCCTTGTTCACTTCGGTGTTGAGCTTTTGAATGATGTCGGCCGGAGTGCCGGTGGGCACCACGATGCCTTGCCAAGCGGCGGCATCAAAGCCGGGCATGCCCGATTCGGCCAGTGTGGGCAGGTCTGGCAAGAGGCTGGAGCGCTTGATGCTGGTCACGGCCAGACCGCGTAGGCGGTTGTCGCGCACATAAGGCAAGACCGTGTTGATGGTGTCAATCATGAATTGCGTTTGACCCGCTGCCAGATCCACCAAGCCCGGGGCGCTGCCTTTGTAGGGAATGTGCTGGGTCTGCACGCCGGTTTGCGTGGACATCATGGCGCTGGCCAAATGCGTGATGGTGCCGGTGCCCGAGGAGCTGTAGTTCAGTGCGCCTGGGCGCGACTTGGCCAAATCTAAAAATTCCTTGACGCTGCGCGCGGGCAGTTGCGGGTTGACCACCAGCACCATGGGCACGCTGGCTGTCAGGGCCACGGGCGCGAAGTCTTTCAAGGTGTCGTAGTTCACCTTGCCGTAGAGTGCCGGGCCAATCACGATGGCCGATGTGTTGTAAAAAATCGTGTAGCCGTCGGGTGTGGCTCTGGCGGCCAGTTCAGCGGCCAGGTTGCCACCCGCGCCGGGTTTGTTGTCGACGATGACTTGTTGGCCCAACTGCTCGGACAGTCGTTGTGCCAGCACCCGTGAGACCAGATCGGTGGGGCCGCCGGGCGGGAAGGCGATGATCATGCGCACTGGCTTGTTGGGCCAGCTTTGGGCCCAGATGCTGCTTGCCATGAGTGCCAGAAAAAGACCCGTCAAGAATCGAAGAAAAGTGGTCATGTCAATACTCCTCAGGAATTGAATTGGTCCAGCACTTGGCCGGGCCCATGGGGGTGGTCAATGTAGTCTTGACCGTCGTGAACTTTCACGCCATTGACCCAGACACCATGCACGCCTGTGGCCTCGCGCACCATGCGCGTGCCGCCGCCGGGCAAGTCCTGGCGTGGCAAGGGTTTGGAGATGCCCACGGTGGCTGGGTCGAACAGCAGCAGGTCGGCGGGCAGGCCCACCTGCAAGCGGCCACGGTGAGGGATGCGAAAGCGGTCAGCAGGCTCGCTGGTCAGGCGGCGCACGCCTTCGGCCAGGGTGAAGTGCCCGGTGTCACGCACCCAGTGCGCGAGAAAAAACAGGCCAAAACCTGCATCGCACATGTAGGTCAGGTGGGCGCCTGCGTCAGACAAGGTGATCACGCTGGCTGGGTGCTTGAGCGAGGGGGCCACACCGTCGTCGTTGTTGTTAAAAAATTTGCCCACAAAATGCGTGTCCAGGTCTTCAGACAGGGCCAAGTCAAAGAACACATCCACCGGGTCTAGGCCGCGCTGATCGGCCAGTGCCTGAATGCTCACGCCCTCGAGCGCTTGGTTTGCCGGGTGCAGGGTGGCGCCCACTTCGATGTGCCGCCAGTTGCCCAGAAACAAGATGCCTGCCTTGGGCTGGCGCAGGTTCTGACGGAAGGCTTCGCGAAACGCAGCCGAGCGGTACAAGCCGGGCAGTGCGTCCACTGTGGCGGCCTTGACCGCATCGAAGGCCGCATGGCTGAGTAGCACATAGGGGTCTTTCAAGGTGAAGTCAAACGACAGCGGCTGGCAGCTGGTCAGCACATACAGCTCGTTGCCCCGCGCCAGGGCTTGGGCGCAACGATCGTAATAGGTGGCCCCCAAGCCCGGGTTGCCCTCGTTGTACATGGTGAGCACGGTAGAGATGTAACCGGGCCGTCCGGTGTCTTGCACGATCGACTCCATCACGTCGGGGCTAGCGCGGGTGCCGGTGGCCATCATGAAGACGCCTTTATTTTTTTCGCCCAGCACCCCGGCCAAAGCCCGCAACTCGCCTTCAGAGGCAATGGTTGACGGCATAGGGATACCGCCAAAACCGCTGTGGTTCGGAGAAAACGAGGACGCAAACCCTATCGCGCCGTGGTCCATGGCCTCGCTCACCAGGGCCTTCATGGTTTGCAGTTGTTCGGGGGTGGGGTCGACCTGGGCCGAGCCGTCAGCACCCATCACGGCCGTGCGGATGACCGAGTGCCCTGCGAACACGGCTGTGTTGACATAGGGGCCAATGCGGCGCAGTTGGTCCATGTATTGGCCAAAGGACTCAAACTGCCAGTCCACACCGGTGAGCAAGGATTGCAAATCCATGCCTTCGACCACCGACAGGTTTTTCAGCATGGTCTCGCGCAGCGGCGCTGGGCAAGGCGCAATGCCAAAGCCGCAATTGCCGATCACCGCCGTGGTCACACCCAAAGCGGGCGAGGGCGATAGGGTGCGGTCCCAGGTGACCTGGGCGTCGTAGTGGGTGTGCAGGTCCACGATGCCGGGCATCAGCGCCAGGCCCTGGGCATCGATGCTGTCGCGGGCAGGGCCATCCACCTGGCCGATGTGGGTGATGTGGCCTTGCGAGACTGCCACATCGGCCCGCTGTGGTGGGCTGCCCAAGCCGTCGTGAACCTGCGCATTGCGAATGATCAAGTCATGCATCTGTCAAAAACCTTGCTGCGGTGAAAGTCTCACGCGGGTACGTGCCCCTCGTTTTTTTGGACTATAGGCAGTTGCATGCTTCAGGCTGTCGCGCACCGGATATCAGGGTTTTCCAGATCCGTCAGGGTGGGCATGCCTCTGTATCGCAAGGCTTGCCAATGACTGCAGCAGGTGCTTGACCATGGACAACCCGCGGGTGTCGCGCAAAGCAAATCAAGCATTAGGTGAAAACGCAAACCGTCGAAATAATGCGCTGCAACAGGGACCGCGATGGGTGGCTGGGCGGTCTGTTGGCCTTGGATGGAGAGAGCATGAAGACTTTGTTTGAAAAAGGGGTGTTGGCATGAGCCAGCTCGATTCGCTGAACCCGTCGGCCATTCCTGCGCAAGACGAAGCGCTGCGCCAGGCGGTGCGGGCATTTTTGACCGAAGCCATGCGCGGTGTGCCCGCGCATGTGCGGGCACGCTCTTGGATGGGTTATGACCCGGCTTTCAGCCGCGAGTTGGGGCGCAGGGGCTGGCTGGGTATCACTTTTCCGCCAGCCTATGGCGGCGCGGGCCGCAGCGCCTTTGCGCGCTATGTGCTGGTCGAGGAGTTCCTCAACTTTGGCGCCCCCGTGGGCTCGCACTGGATCGCCGACCGTCAAAGCGGGCCTTTGTTGCTCAAGTACGGCACCGAAGCGCAAAAACAGCGCTACCTGCCCCCGATTTGCCGGGGTGAGGCTTTTTATTGCATCGGCATGAGCGAGCCCGGCGCAGGCTCGGACCTGGCCAGCGTGCGCACCCGAGCGGTGCAGAGCGATGCGGGCTGGTTGCTGAACGGCCAGAAAATCTGGACCACCAATGCCCACAACTGCCACTTCATGATCGCGCTGGTGCGCACCAGCGGCGAGGCGATGGATCGCCACAAGGGCTTGTCGCAGGTGATCGTGGACTTGTCTTTGCCAGGGGTCACGGTGCGGCCCATCGTGGATCAGTCCGGCGACAGCCATTTCTGTGAAGTCTTTTTCGAGAACGTGCAGCTGGGGCCGGAGGCCTTGGTGGGCGACGAAGGCGGCGGCTGGGAGCAGGTCACGGCCGAGCTGGCGTTCGAGCGCAGTGGTCCCGAACGTCTGTACTCCAGCATCGCCTTGTTCGACGAATGGCTGGCCTATGTGCGCACGCCGCAAGGCCGTACACCACAGGCCCAGCGCCTGGCGGGTAAGATCCTGAGCCAGCTGGCGCCGCTGCGGGCCATGTCGGTGGCCATCACCGAAAAACTCACACGGGGTGAAAGCCCGGTGGTCGAAGCCGCTCTGGTGAAAGACCTGGGCACGGGAGTGGAACAGCTGATTCCGGCGGCGATTGCGGACGACTTGTTCTCGCGCGATGCATCTGATGTGCCCGCAGAGCTGCTCAACACGCTCAACTACATCACGCAAGTGGCGCCCAGCTACTCGCTGCGCGGGGGCACACGCGACATTCTGCGCGGCATGATCGCCCGTGGTCTGGGCCTGCGCTGAAAAGGAAACACCATGGATGATCTTTTTTCTGACGCGGTCAAGGTGCTGCTGACAGACCACTGCACACCTGCGGTGGTGCGCGCCATCGAAGCGGGCCAACCGCGTGCTGCGTTGTGGCAAGCGCTAGAAGATTCGGGCTTTGCAGATGCACTGGTGCCCGAATCTGCTGGGGGCGCGGGCCTGAATTTGGCAGATGTGTACCCGGTGCTGGCGCTGTGCGGCAGCTTTGCCGTGCCGGTGCCTTTGGGTGAGACCTTGCTGGCCCGCGGCTTGATGGCTCAAGTGGGTATTCCCGTGCCGGTGGGCAGCGTGGTGTTGGCCACGGGCCAGGTGGCGCCTGATGGTCGACTGCATTGCGCGCAAGTGCGCTGCGGCACCCAAGCTGACTGGGTATTGGTTTCGAGCCAGGGCGCTTGTCGCCTGTTGTCTGCGGCAGATGCCCAAGTTCAGGTGGCCGGATTTTGTTTGGACGCCCAGTTGAGCTGGCCTCAGTCTGCTTGGGACGCCGCCCAGGCGGTGCCCGGAACGCATGACCTCGTGACGCTGCAAGCTGCGCTGTATGCCGCCCAGTTGGCCGGGGCGCTGATGACGGTGTTCAGCCGTACCTTGCAATACGCCAATGACCGCCAGCAGTTCGGCAAGCCGATTGGCAAATTTCAGGCGATCCAGCACCAGCTGAGCGTCATGTCCGAGCATGCATTTGCCGCGCGCATGGCCGCGCAACTGGGCTTGCGCACCGAGGGCCATGTGCCCGACCGCCTGCGCGTGGCCATGGCCAAGGCCCGCACCAGCGAGGCGGCGCTCGAAGTCGCGGGGCTGAGCCACTCCATTCATGGTGCGATCGGTTTCACGCGCGAGTTTGACCTGCAGCTGTACACCCGCCGGCTGCACGCTTGGCGACAGGCGGCCGGCTCAGAGTCTTATTGGCACGATGTGCTGGGGCAGGCCCTGTTGGACAGCCCTGAGCCGATGAGCTTAGATTTGATGCGCTCACTCACCGATGCGGTCGCTTGATTTTTAAACAGGACATTTCATGAGCACTTTTCTCAACATCACCCGTGAGGGCAACATTGCCATCCTCACCATGAGCCAGCCCGAGACCCGCAACGCCCTCACGGGCAACACGGCGGTCGAAGAGTTTGTACAAGCCTGTGCCGGCATTGGCAAGGACACCAGCATCCGAGCGGTGATCCTCACCGCCGAAGGCCCGGTCTTCAGCTCGGGTGGCAACGTCAAGGACATGCTGCGTTATCAGACGCAGCAGCTCAAGCCCGATGTCATCCGCGAGGAGTACCGCAACGGCATTCAGCGGTTGCCCAAGGCGCTGTACAACCTGGACGTGCCCGTGATCGCCGCCATCAACGGCCCGGCCATTGGCGCGGGGCTTGATTTGACTTGCATGTGCGACATCCGCATCGCCTCTGACAAGGCCACATTTGCCGAAAGTTTTGTGAAAGTGGGCATCGTGCCGGGTGATGGTGGTGCCTGGCTGTTGCCGCGCGCGGTGGGCGCGTCCAAGGCGGCCGAGATGGCCTTCACGGGGGAGGCCCTGACGGCCGAGCAGGCGCTGGCCTGCGGGCTGGTCTCACGGGTGGTGGCGCCCGATCAATTGATGCCCGAGGCGCTGGCGCTGGCACGCAAGATTGCGGCCAACCCTGGCGCGGTGCTGCGCATGACCAAGCGCTTGCTGCGCGAGGGTGAACGCAGCTCGCTCGAATCCTTGCTGGAGTTGTCGGCGGGCTACCAGGCCATCGCCCACATGACCGATGACCACCACGAGGCGGTCAACGCCTTCATTGAAAAGCGACCGCCCAAGTTCTTGACTTGAGGACTTGGCCGTCCTCAAACGACAGACAGACTGGCGGGGTGGTTGCACGTCAACAATGGTTCAAGAACACACCATGACATTGCAAACCTCAGCGCCTTCATTTCTTTTTCGCCAAGGCACACGTCCTTTGCAGAGCCGATGCCTGCACATTGACCCGGCCCAAATCCCCACCATAGTGCGTCATCACCCGGTGGTCCATCCACGCAAACCACAGGGGCGGGCAATAGGCCACCGAGATCATGGTGGCGTAACCTGCGGGCAGTTGCGGCGCTGACTCGAAATGCCGCAGTGCTTGGTAGCGCCGGCTGGGGTGGGCGTGGTGGTCAGAGTGCCTTTGCAACTGGTAAAGCAGCAGGTTGCCCACCAAGTGGTTGCTGTTCCATGAGTGTTCAGGCTCGCAGCGCACATAGCGGCCGTTGGTGTCTTGTTGTCGCAGCAAACCGTAGTGCTCCACGTAGTTCACCACTTCCAGCATCGAGGCGGCGTACAAGGCCTGCAGCACCAAGAAGGGCAACGCCAACCAGCCCAGCCACGTCACCAGCGCGCCAAATATAACCAGCGTCATGCCCCAAGCCTGCAGGATGTGGTTTTGGGGGTGCCAAGGGCTGTGGCCTTGAAGTTTCAAACGCTCTTGCTCCAGCGCCCAAGCCGATTGCAGGCTGCCCCAGACTGAGCGCGGCAAAAAAGCCCAGAAGCTTTCGCCCATGCGAGCACTGGCCGGATCTTCTGGGGTGGCCACGCGTTTGTGGTGGCCCCGGTTGTGCTCCACAAAAAAGTGGCCATAGGCACTGGGCGCCAAAGCGATCTTGGACAGCCACCGGTCCAGGGCCTCTTTTTTGTGGCCCAGCTCGTGTGCGGTGCCAATGCCAATGCCGTTGATGGCCCCCACCGTGAGCACCAAGGCGCCATAGCCCCACCAAGGCAGAGACTGAGTGACTGCGATCCAGGCGCCCAAAACCGTACCGACGAATTGAACAGGCACATAGGCCCACACCAAGACGCGGTAAAACATGTCCTGATCGAGTTGCGTCACCGCCGACTGGGGTGGGTTGCTGAAGTCTTCGCCAAACACGCGGTCGAGCAATGGCAAAAAGACATGGATGACTGCAGGGGCCAAGAGCATGCACCACCATTGCCCACTCCAGACGAAGGCCAGCAAGGAGGCCGTGAACACCAGCGGAATGGCAGGGCTCAGTAGCCACCACCAACGCTTGTCTTGCCAAGCCTCATCGCGTGGGATGCTTGGGCTGTTCATGGCTCAGGCCTGCTGCGCATAACTTGTCTCCACATGTGGTGCCATTGTGAGGTGTGTTGGGGCCAACAAGTTGTCACCATGGCGAGGGGTTCGCTGGGAAAAACCCTGATGCATAAAAGACACGCCGCGACACGCTTGGGCCCTTATATTGGGCGCAACAAGCATTTGGGGAGGTGCTGCATGGAATTTGACTACGTGATCGTGGGCGGTGGCTCGGCCGGTTGTGTGCTGGCCAGCCGCCTGAGCGAAGACCCGGCCGTGCATGTGGCGTTGATCGAAGCCGGGCCGCCCGACACCAGCGCACTGATCCATTGCCCGGCGGGCATTGCGCTCATGGCCCGCACCGAAATCGTCTCGCAAGGCCTGAACACCGTGCCGCAGCCCGGCTTGAACGGCCGCATCGGTTTTCAGCCGCGTGGCCGCACGTTAGGCGGCTCCAGCTCGACCAATGCGATGGCCTACATCCGTGGCCAAGCCGTGGATTACGACACTTGGGCGCAGATGGGTTGCGCGGGTTGGTCATGGGCCGAGGTCTTTCCCTACTTTCTCAAGGCCGAACACAACGAGCGCATCGACAACGAATGGCATGCCCAAAACGGCCCCTTGAACGTGGCCGACCTGCAAAGCCCCAATGTGTTTTCCAAGCGCTTTGTCGAGGCCGGCATACAAGCAGGTTTGGCGCACACCACCGACTTCAATGGCCCCACCCAAGAAGGCGTTGGCCTTTACCAAGTCACACAAAAGGCGGGCGAGCGTTTCAGCGCGGCCAAGGCCTATCTCACGCCCAACCTGGACAGACCCAATTTGCATGTGATGGCGGGCGTGACGGTGGACCGCATTGGTTTGGTGGATGGCATGGCGCGGCAGGTGCACACCTTGCAGGGTGGCCAGGCGCAGACCTTGACTGCCCGGCGCGAGATCATTTTGAGCGCCGGCGCTTTCCAGTCGCCAGCCATCCTCATGCGCTCCGGCATTGGTCCCGCAGCCCATCTCCAAAGCCTGGGTATAGAAGTGCTGCGCGACTTGCCCGGTGTGGGCGAGAACCTGCACGACCACCCGGATGCGGTGCTGGTGGCCGACGCGCCGGGGCAGACCGATTTGATCGGCGTGTCACCCAAAGGCATGTGGCACACCCTGCAGGCCCTGTGGGCCTGGCGGAAACACCGCACCGGGCGCCTGACCACCAACTTTGCCGAGGGTGGCGCGTTTTACAAAAGCCGACCCGATGAGGCGCACCCGGACATCCAGCTGCACTTTGTCGTGGCCAAGCTGGTGGACCACGGCCGCCAACTGACGCTCGGGCATGGCTTCTCTTTGCATGTGTGTTTGCTGCAACCCGACAGCCGTGGCCGTGTGCAGTTGACCGACCGCGACCCCAACAGCGCCCCGCTGATCGACCCGCAGTTTTTGAGCGACCCGCGTGACCTGCAGCGCTTGCGCGACGGGGTGCGCCAAGCCCAAAAAATTCTGGCCCAGCCTGCACTGGCCGCTTATGGCAAAGAGTGGGCTGAGTCTGCTGACGCCCATACCGATGAACAGCTGGAGCACTGGATTCGCCAAAACGCCGACACGGTCTACCACCCGGTGGGCACCTGCCGCATGGGGCAGGACAGCATGGCGGTGGTCGATGCGCAGTTGCGCGTGCACGGCGTGCCGGGCCTTCGCGTGGTCGACGCGTCCATCATGCCGCGCATCGTGAGCGGCAACACCAACGCGCCGACGATCATGATCGCCGAAAAGGCCGCAGATTGGATTCGGGCTTCAAGGCCTTGATGTCACTTGGGTTGTGAGCCCAAAGAAAAAGCGCCAGAAGGCGGTTTTAGCGATGCCCTATGGCAGCGCCGGGGCACCCCGAAGGGGCGATGTGGCAAAGCGAAGCGCCTCTGAGCCCTGGCGGGGCAGCGGCATCTGAGTCTGCCGCAGCCACCTGCTAAAGGTTACTTTTTCTTGTTGACGACCCGCACCATCTCCAGGCACTGCTTGGCGTAACCCCACTCGTTGTCGTACCAAGCCACGATCTTCACGAAGGTTTTGTCCAGGGCAATGCCGGCGGTCGCGTCGAACACGCTGGCGCAGGGCTCGCCACGGAAGTCGGTGGAGACCACTTTCTCGTCGGTGTAACCCAGCACGCCTTTGAGCGCGCCTTCGCTTTGCGCTTTCATTTCGGCGCAGATGTCGGCATAGCTGGCATCGCTGTTCAGCTCCACCGTCAGGTCAATCACCGACACGTCCGATGTGGGCACGCGGAAGGCCATGCCAGTGATCTTGCCCTTGATCTCGGGGATCACCACACCCACGGCCTTGGCCGCACCCGTGCTGCTGGGGATGATGTTTTCGAGGATGCCACGGCCACCGCGCCAATCTTTGCGTGACGAGCCGTCCACGGTCATTTGGCTGGCGGTGGCAGCGTGCACCGTGGTCATCAGACCGCGCTTGATGCCCCATTTGTCGTGCAGCACCTTGACCACGGGGGCCAAGCAGTTGGTGGTGCATGAGGCATTCGACACGATGGCCTCACCCGCGTATTGTTTGTGGTTCACCCCGTACACAAACATCGGGACCGTGTCCTTCGATGGCGCCGAAATCACGACCTTCTTGGCGCCAGCGGCAATGTGCATCTGGCTGGTTGGCTCGGTCAGGTAATGGCCTGTGCACTCGAGTACGGTGTGCACGCCCATTTGGCCCCACTTGAGGTTGTGCGCATCGCGCTCGTGCGAGAGCTTGATCTTTTTGCCGTTGACGATCAGTGTGTCTTCGGTGAAGTCCACCGTGCCATCAAAGCGGCCGTGCACGCTGTCGTACTTGAGCATGTAGGCCAGGTAGTCGGCGGGCTTGGGGTCGTTGATGCCGACGATCTGGATGTCGTCGTAGCCGTGTTTGAGTGCAGCGCGCAGGGCCAGGCGGCCAATGCGGCCGAATCCGTTGATACCCAACTTGATGGTCATGGTGAGAGCCTCGGGAGATAAGTTACTAAACCGTTACGTCACCGGATTGGAAATCAGGATCCTTGCGAGAACCTGATCCCCTTTGCCGGTCAGTGGGCCTTGTCAGGCCTTGAGCAATGCGGCGTGGACCGTGTCGGCCACGTTCTCGGCGGTGAAGCCGAAGTGTTTGAACAACACAGGCGCTGGAGCCGACTCGCCGTAGGTGTCGATGCCGACCACCGCAGCGCAGCCGTATTTCCACCAGCCGTCGGTGGAGCCCATCTCAACCGCCACGCGGGGCAGGCCTTTGGGCAGCACGCTTTGCTTGTATTCGGTGTCCTGGCGGTCAAACACATTGGTGCTGGGCATGGAGACCACGCGCACACCGATCTTGCGTTCGGCCAGCAGCTTTTGCGCGGCCAGGGCCAGTTGCACTTCAGAGCCGGTGGCGATGATCACGCCGTGCGTCTTCTTGATGCCGACATGCGCGGGCTCGGACAGCACA
Organism: Limnohabitans sp. Rim8; assembly: GCF_943326455.1. Taxonomy (NCBI): domain Bacteria; kingdom Pseudomonadati; phylum Pseudomonadota; class Betaproteobacteria; order Burkholderiales; family Comamonadaceae; genus Limnohabitans; species Limnohabitans sp. Rim8. The sequence goes on along the minus strand of NZ_CALPTI020000021.1, from coordinate 19,844 downwards.
TAAGCGCCACGGCTGATGTCACCCAGATCGCTCTTGGGCGAATAGGCCAGGTTTTGGCGGCTCAGCAGCAGGGCCGAGGGGCGGTTGGCGTTTTGGAGGGCTACGGCCCAGGCCACGGTGGTCTCGGCTGTATCGGCGGGGCGCCACACATCCAGACCGGGAATCAGGCGCAGGCTGGCGGCGTGCTCGATCGACTGGTGGGTCGGGCCGTCTTCGCCCAGGCCAATGCTGTCGTGGGTGAAGACGTGGATCACGCGCTGCTTCATCAAAGCGGCCATGCGGATGGCGTTGCGTGAATAGTCCGAGAAAGTCAGGAAGGTGCCGCCGTAGGGGATGTAGCCCCCGTGCAGGGCCACGCCGTTCATGATGGCGGCCATGCCGAATTCGCGCACGCCGTAATTGATGTGGCGGCCGATCTTTCCTTCGGTCTTGACCACATCCCCAGCCAAGTCCACGCGGAAAGCGGGGGTGCTCTTGGTGTTGGTCAGGTTGGAGCCTGTCAGGTCGGCCGAGCCGCCCAGCATTTCGGGCAGGGAAGCGGTGAAGGCTTCGAGTGCCAGTTGGCTGGCTTTGCGGCTGGCCACGGTTTCGCCCTTGGTGTGGGCGGCCACGACGGCGTCAAACGCCACCTGGTTGAAGTTCTTGGGCAGGTCGCCCTTCATGCGCCGCACAAACTCTTTGGCCAGCGCGGGGTAGGCGGCTTTGTAAGCGGCAAAGGCCTTGTTCCACTCGGCTTCGCGGGCTTTACCAGCGGCCTTGGCGTCCCAGTCGGCATAGACCTCTTTGGGGATCTTGAAGGGCTCGGACGTCCAGCCCAAGGCTGCGCGGGTGAGTTGGATTTCTTCAGCACCCAATGGCTCGCCGTGGGCTTTGGAGGTGCCCGCACGGTTGGGCGAGCCCTTGCCGATGGCGGTTTTGCAGACGATCAGGGTGGGTTTGTCGGCGCTGTGCTTGGCCGCAGCGATGGCTTTGGACACGGCTGCAGCGTCATGGCCGTCCACGGCGTCGATGACGTTCCAGCCGCAGGCGGCAAAGCGCTGAGGCGTGTTGTCGATGAACCAAGGGGCGACCTGGCCGTCGATCGAGATGCCGTTGTCGTCGTACAGGGCGATCAGTTTGTTCAGCTTCCAGGCACCCGCCAGGGCCACCGCTTCGTGGCTGATGCCTTCCATCAGGCAGCCGTCACCCAAAAATACGTAGGTGTGGTGGTTGACGATGGCGTGGCCAGCTTGGTTGAATTCGGCGGCCAGCATTTTTTCGGCCAGCGCCATGCCCACGGCGTTGGTGATGCCCTGGCCCAGCGGGCCGGTGGTGGTTTCCACGCCGGGGGTCACGCCCACTTCGGGGTGACCAGCGGTTTTGCTGTGCAGGGTGCGGAAGTTCTTCAGCTCGTCAATCGGGAGTTTGTAGCCTGTCAGGTGCAGCACCGAATAGATCAGCATGGAGCCGTGGCCGTTCGACAGCACAAAGCGGTCGCGGTTGGCCCAATGCGGATTGGTGGGGTTGTGCTGCAGGTGATCGCCCCACAGCGCGACGGCCATGTCGGCCATGCCCATCGGGGCGCCGGGGTGTCCGGAGTTGGCTTGTTGAACAGCGTCCATTGCGAGGGCGCGGATGGCGTTGGCCATTTGCTGTGTGTTTGCCATGTGGGCAGCTCCGGGAAGGTGTTCTGGAAAACCCGTGATTTTAGCGGTTGTCCATCGGCTGACCCGGCTCACGCAGTCCGCCATCGGCCCTGCAAGCAGTGATCAGGACTGGCTTTCTTTTTGCTGCCGGGCCAGCACATACCGACGCATGGCCACTGCCGGCGCATCGGCAGCCACTGAAAATTCGTACAAATCCTCGGCGGGCGTGCTGGCCAGGGCCTGTTCTTGCAAGGCCAAGCCGTCCACATCTTCCTGAAAAGCCACGAAGAGTTGATCGTGCATGAAGCGCGTGGTGCCTGGATCGTCCAGCGCAAAGTCTCGTCCGTGCACGATGAAGTAGTGCGTCGTAGTGGCGGTCTCGGGCGTGGGCATGTGCGCGGTGCGGATGCGGAACTGCGGGCGGTCTGTGTCGGGCAGATGGCAGTCGTAAAACAGCACCGACACTTCGTGCAGGCCCAGACTGCGGAACTCGGAGCGCACGATGCGGGCGGCCTGGCCTGATTCTGTCAGGCCAGTGGGCACACCCCACACCGGGGGCAGCGTGGTTGGCACCACCTGGCGCAGCAAGGCGAACTGGCCATCGCCGATTTCGGTTTCAAATGCGGCTTTGGCGTAATCGGGCGTGCCAAAGCTTTTGGCGTGCAAAAAGCTCAAATGGGTCAAGTCCAGCAGGTTCTCGTGGAGGCGCACATAACTGGCTTGCAAACTCAAATAACCCTGTGAGCGTTCCCATTCTGTGTTCTCCATCCAGTCTTGCGCGGGCAGCTTGCTCAGGTCTGCTTGGCTCTCCTCGCCCATCCAGATCCAGACCACCGCACCGCGTTCTTGGGTCCGGTAAGCCCTGATGCCCATGTTGTGGGGGCAATTGGCTTGCGAGGGGACTTCGATGCAGTCGCCTTCGCTGTTGAAGCGCAGGCCGTGGTAGCCACACACGATGGTGTCTTGTTGAAGGGTGCCGGCCGACAGGGGCATGGAGCGGTGGGGGCAGCGATCTTCCAATGCCACCACGCGGCCGTCGCTGGTTCTGTAAAAAACCAATCGGCGGCCCAGCAAGGTGCGGGCCAAAAGCTGGTCTTTGATTTCCTCGCCAAATGCGGCCACGTACCAGTCGTTCATGACAAAAGGGGTGTGGCGGTCGGCCATGCGTTGAGAGGCGTTCTGTGCGGCGGCAATCACGGCGGGCAGGGGGCGTGTCATGGCTGTGCTCTTTCGGGTCCAACTTATTTGGCATTGAACGGGTTGTACAAAAGAGTGTAGAACGCGGGGGCGATGGGCGGATGTCCCATGAGCGCCTTTAGCCATCAGCATCTGAGGCATGGCAATATCCGGGGCATGTTTTCAACCTTTGATGCTCAAGCCATGGTGCTGGCCGCTGGACGTGGCGAGCGCATGCGCCCCTTGACCGACCATATTCCTAAACCTATGTTGCAGGTGCGCGGACAGCCACTCATGCAGTGGCCCATGCAGGCGCTGGCCCGGGGTGGCTTTGTCCGCCAGTTGGTCAATACCGCGTGGTTGGGCGAAAAGATACCGGCGCACTTTGGTGAACGCATCACTTGGGCGGGCTTGCCCGAAGTAGAGATCGCCTATTCGCACGAAGGGCAAGATTTTGGCCATGCGCTTGAAACTGCGGGTGGGATTGTGCGCGCCTTGCCGCACTTGGCTGAGGTGTTTTGGGTGGTGGCAGGCGATGTCTTCGCGCCGGATTTTGTCTTCGCCCCAGGGTCTGTTCGGCGTTTTGCCGCCAGCACGGCTTTGGCCCACCTGTGGCTGGTGCCCAACCCTGCACACAACCCGAGCGGCGATTTTGGCTTGTCGGCGTCGGGCCAAATTCTGAATTTGGCCAAAGGCTCAGTGGGCTGCGATCACACCTTCAGCACCATTGCCTTGTACAAAAGATCATTTTTTGCAGGATGTGGCCTGCTGCCCGGCAACCCGGATGGCGTCGCCCTGGCCCTGGCCCCCTTGCTGCGGGCCGCGATGGACAGAGGTTTGGTGACGGGTGAGGTTTATGCCGGCGACTGGACCGATGTGGGTACGCCGGAGCGTTTGGCGCAGCTCAACAGGGATCTGCCTAGAATTACAGCATGACCACCCAGACGATTTACACCCAACGCCGTGCCCGCCTTGCTGCCCAACTGGGCTCGGGCGGTATCGCCATCATCCCCACCGCGCCCGAGCGCCAGCGCAACCGCGACAGCGATTACCTGTACCGGCACGACAGCTACTTTTATTACCTGACCGGTTTCACCGAGCCCCATGCCAGTCTGGTCATCACTGCTGAGGGAGAAACCACGCTGTTTTGCCAGCCCAAAGACCTGGAGCGTGAAATCTGGGACGGTATCCGCTTGGGGCCAGACGCGGCACCCGCAGCTTTGGGCGTGGACAGGGCTTTGCCGATCAGCGAGATGGCCGCGCACATGCCCAAGTTGCTCGAAAACCGCAGCACCGTTTGGTATCCGTTTGCCATCCACGCTGGGCTGGAAGGTTTGGTGGCCGGTTGGTTGCAGTCGGTGCGCGCACGGGTGCGCTATGGCGCAATGTGTCCCGAGCAGCAGCGCGATTTGTGCAGCTTGCTGGATGAAATGCGCTTGGTCAAAGACGCGCACGAGCAGGACATCATGCGCCGGGCCAGTGCCATCAGCGCCCGCGCCCACATCCGCGCCATGCAGCGCAGCGCGGCCATGCTGCGTGCGGGTCAAGAGGTGCGCGAATACCACTTGGATGCCGAGTTGCTGCACGAATTTCGCCAAAACGGCTCTCAATACCCGGCCTATGGCTCCATCGTCGCAGGCGGCGCCAATGCCTGCGTGCTGCACTACCGCGCCGATGCGGCTTTGATCAAAGACGGCGACATGGTGCTGATCGACGCGGGTTGCGAGTTGGACGGCTACGCCAGCGACATCACACGCACCTTTCCGGCCAACGGCCAATTCACCGGCCCACAACGCGCTTTGTACGACCTGGTGCTGGCCTCACAAGATGCGGCCGTGGCTGCCACCAAGGCGGGTGCCCGTTTTGTGGATCCGCACGAGGCCACCGTGGCCGTGCTGGCGCAGGGCCTCTTGGATGTTGGCTTGCTCGACAAGAACAAGGTCGGCAACGCGCAGGACGTGATCGCCAACCGCAGTTATTTTCAGTTTTACATGCACCGCACTGGCCACTGGCTGGGCATGGATGTGCACGACTGCGGCAGCTATGTCGAACCGTCGCAGGTGGGCCAGGTCAGTGAGCGCAAAGACCCGCTGAGCGGAGAATTGATCAAGGACCGCCCCAGCCGCATCTTGCAGCCGGGTATGGTTTTGACCATCGAGCCGGGCTTGTATGTGCGTCCCGCCCCGGGCGTGCCTGAGAAGTTCTACCACATCGGCATCCGCATCGAAGACGACGCCATCGTGACCGCCACGGGTTGTGAGCTGATCACCCGCGGCGTGCCGGTCAAGGCCGACGAGATTGAAGCCTTGATGCGGGGCTGAAGGGCCCATGCCATCCAGTTTTCGGCATGTGGTGTCGGGCACACTGATCTCCATCCAGACCGGCCAGGTTCGTCCCCTGATGGTGGGCGGGCGCAAAATGGTCTCGGCCATTGGCAAAACGGCTGTCGCTGGTCCCATCGAAGTGGGGGTTCTGGGCCTTGCCGGTGACGATCAGGCCGACTTGTCGGTACATGGCGGCTTGAGCAAAGCCGTGTATGCCCTCCCGTCCGAGCACCTGGCCTGGTGGCAGGTGCAGCGCCAAACCCGGGGTGCGACGATGTTTGAAGAAGCCCTAACGCCTGGCTACTTGGGCGAAAACCTGAGCCTGCAAGGCGTGCTTGAGCAAGACCTCTTTGTGGGCGACTGCCTGAACTTTGGCGATGTGGTTTTGCGCGTGACACAGCCTCGCGAGCCTTGCGGCAAGTTCAACGCGGTCATGGGCTACGCCGGAGCCGCCAAAGACATGGTGGACAGTGGGCGTTGCGGGTTTTATTTGGCGGTGGACAAGCCGGGAACGCTGAGGGCAGGCGCTTCATTTCATGTGGTGCAGGGCCACAGATCGGTCAGTATCCTCCAAGCTTTGCAGTACAAAGCCTGGAAACACAGGCGTTAAAGCGCTCTATTTGTGCCAAAAAGTCAAAAGCCAACTCACTTGCTACGCAGATTTACGCAGTCTTGACCCCCTAATCCGGGGCCTACAATGAAAAGACCGCCATTCAAGCACGCACACCAATGTGTTCGAACGGACAGACGAAGACGGCTGAACCCCAGCAGTCCACAGGCAAATTATCAAAGCGGAGTACATCCATGACCAACAAGGTTCAAGCCGAAGAAAAGCGCGCACAACTGCGCAAAGCGGCGCTCGAATACCATGAGTTTCCGACCCCCGGCAAGGTGGCCATTGCAGCCACCAAACAACTGGTCAACCAGCACGATTTGGCTTTGGCCTATTCGCCAGGCGTTGCTGCGCCTTGTGAAGAAATCGTCAAAGACCCGGCCAACGCTTTCAAATACACCAGCCGTGGCAACTTGGTGGGTGTGGTGACCAATGGCACGGCGGTGCTCGGTCTGGGCGACATCGGCCCGCTGGCCAGCAAGCCGGTCATGGAGGGCAAAGGCGTTTTGTTCAAGAAGTTCTCGGGCATTGACGTGTTTGACATCGAAATCAATGAAAAAGACCCGGACAAGTTGGTCGAGATCATCGCCTCGCTGGAGCCCACCTTTGGTGGCATCAACCTCGAAGACATCAAGGCGCCAGACTGCTTCTACATTGAGCGCAAATTGCGTGAGCGCATGAAAATCCCGGTCTTTCACGACGACCAGCACGGCACTGCCATTGTGGTGGGTGCCGCCATTTTGAACGGCCTCAAAGTCGTGGGCAAAGACCCCAAACAGATCAAGCTGGTCACCTCGGGCGCGGGCGCTGCGGCGCTGGCTTGCTTGGGCTTGTTGGTCAAGCTGGGCATTCCACGCGAAAACATTTGGGTCACCGATTTGGCTGGCGTGGTCTATGAAGGGCGCACCGAGCTGATGGACGAAGACAAGATTCAGTTTGTGCAAAAGACCGAGCACCGCACTTTGGCGCAAGTCATTGCTGGGGCCGACGTGTTCTTGGGTTTGTCGGCGGGCGGCGTCCTCAAGCAAGACATGGTCAAGTCCATGGCCGCCAAGCCCCTAATTTTTGCGCTGGCCAACCCCAACCCCGAAATCAACCCCGAAGACGTCAAAGCTGTGCGCGACGACGCGATCATGGCAACGGGTCGCACCGACTACCCGAACCAGGTCAACAACGTCCTGTGTTTCCCCTATATTTTCAGGGGCGCTTTGGATGCGGGTGCTTCGACCATCACTTTGGAGATGGAGATTGCCGCTGTTCATGCGATCGCCGAATTGGCCCAAGCCGAGCAAAGCGAAGTGGTGGCAGCTGCTTACGTGGGCGAGCCTTTGGCCTTTGGCCCTGAGTACTTGATCCCCAAGCCCTTTGATCCGCGTTTGATGATCAAAATTGCGCCTGCGGTTGCCCAAGCGGCGGCCGAAAGTGGTGTGGCTTTGAGGCCCATCAAGGACATGGACGCTTACCGCGAAAGTCTGCAAGGTTTTGTCTATGCCTCTGGCACCATGATGAAGCCCATTTTCACGGCCGCCAAACGCGCCCTGAAAAAACGCATCGCCTACAGTGAAGGTGAAGAAGAGCGGGTGTTGCGCGCCTCGCAAATCGTGGTGGACGAGGGCATTGCCCGCCCCACCTTGATTGGTCGCCCTGCTGTGATTGCCGAGCGCATCGAGAAGTTCGGTCTGCGCCTGAAAGAAGAGCTCGATTACGACGTGGTCAACGTTGAAGACGACCACCGTTACCGGGATTTTTGGCAGACTTACCACCGCATGACTGAGCGCAAGGGCATTACCCAGCAAATGGCCAAGATCGAGATGCGCCGCCGTTTGTCGCTCATTGGTGCCATGTTGCTGCAAAAAGGTGATGTGGACGGCATGATTTGTGGCACATGGGGCACCAACCCGATGCACCTGAATTACATCGACCAAGTCATCGGCAAGCGTGCGGGCGTCAATACGTTTGCTTGCATGAACGGTTTGATGTTGCCGGGACGCCAGGTTTTCATGGTCGACACCCATGTCAATTACGACCCAACAGCCGAGCAATTGACCGAATTCACCATCATGGCGGCTGAAGAAATGCGCCGATTTGGCATTCAACCCAAAGCGGCGTTGTTGTCGCACTCCAATTTTGGTTCGTCTAACCAACCCAGCGCCGTCAAAATGCGCGATGTGTTGGAGCTGTTGCGCCAGAAGGCCCCGTGGCTTGAAGTGGACGGCGAAATGCACGGGGATGTGGCTTTGGACGCCGCCGCACGCCACGCCATCATGCCCAACAGCACTTTGATTGGCGATGCCAACTTGCTGGTTTTGCCCAATATCGATGCGGCCAATATCGCCTACAACTTGCTCAAAACCGCTGCGGGCGGCAACATTGCGGTGGGTCCAGTTTTGCTGGGCGCTGCCAAACCCGTTCATATTTTGACGCCCAGCACGACTGTGCGCCGGATTGTGAACATGACGGCTTTGACCGTGGCAGACGCCAACGCGGCCAGATAAGAGCCCAAATGGGAGTGTGTCCTCACATGCGGTAAAAATGCCCCAAATACATTGGCCTGTTTATTGGGCATTCGCTTGCATTTTTATCGCATTTGTCGCACACTAGCGCCTTCAAGTTTTCGGGTAAACCCGGAGGCTCCTGAAAGGTGTACTCATGAAGGTGGCCCAGCAATTGGTGTCCCGCCAGCACTGGTTTGCAGTGTTGTTGGGCCTTGTTTGGATGGCTTGCACGGTTTTGGTGCATGCCAAGCAGCCCGTTGAGGTGACGAGCTTGGCCACCGTGTTGGTGGCCGATTTGCCCCGCGAAGCGCAAGAAACGTACCAAACCATTCGAAAGGGTGGTCCTTTTCCTTACGAAAAGGACGGGACTGTTTTTGGCAACCGTGAACGGCTTTTGCCTCGTCAAGACCGCGGGTTTTACCGCGAATACACCGTCAGGACCCCTGGAGAGCGCAGCCGTGGGGCCCGCCGCATTGTTTGCGGTGGTCCAGTCCCTGCGGAGCCTAAAGCCTGTTACTACACACAAGACCATTACGCGAGTTTTCGCATGATGGTTGACCGACCTTGATTTTTGTTTGAGAAAGACCACGGAGATGGACACGCTGACACGCCATGACCAAGAGGCGCCCCTGAAGGGTGTGCGGTCAAACATCGTGCAGTCGATTCGCGCTTACCGCGTGAGCGACCTGCAGGAAGCCGCCCAAGGATTGGGGCATCACTTTTTGTACGCCAACTTGGCGGAAGCCCAGAGCAAACAGGATGTGCTGGATTTGATTGGTGCGCAATTCACTTTGCCATCGCACTTCGGCAAAAATTTTGATGCGCTCTACGACTGCATGACAGACCCTTTGCACAAATCGGGCCCACAGCCCGGCTTCATTGTGGTGTTGGAGCAGATTCCGGCCCACGTGAAATTCGACAAAGAGGCCCGCGAGCAATTGCTGGACATCTTCCGTGACACGGCCGATTTCTGGGGAGACAGGAAGGTACCCTTCCGATGCTTCTATTCTTTTCTGTAGCCCGTTCTGCGCAAAACAGCCAAGCAGGACGGGCGATTGAGGCACAAACCGAGGATGCCATCATGGCCGAGTCGGTCGAGGAAGGCGAAAAAATGCCCACCGACAAGTTGGTGGATGTCTCGCCTTTGGCGCTGCGCATGAGCAGCCCTTTCAATGCAGGGTACTGGCTCGCTGCAGCTTGATTCCTTGAGCAGCCCTAGGGGCTGCGCCACCATCAAAAAACCCGCTTTGCAGCGGGTTTTTTGATGGTTTTTTCCTTGCATTGGGCGCCGTCAGGTGGCGGTTTGGGGCAATCTTTTCATCAATCCCTCCAAAGCCCAAGCCACAGTGGCTTGCCGCACCTTATGCCGGTCGCCCCCAAATGTTTGCCGCTCAGCGTGAAGCTGACCGTCGATGCACCAAGCCAGCCAGACAGTGCCTATGGGCTTGTCGGCGCTTCCTCCGTCGGGGCCGGCAATGCCCGTGACCGCTAACGAGACTCGGGCGGGTGTTCTGTAAAAAGCGCCCAAGGCCATGGCGCGGGCTACATCCTCGCTGACAGCACCTTCGGCGGCGATGACTTCCGGGCGAACACCCAGCAAATCGGTTTTGGCCGCATTCGAATAGGTCACAAAACCGCGTTCAAACCACCGGCTGGACCCTGGCAAGTCGGTGCAATGGGCGGCAATCAAACCGCCAGTGCAGCTTTCGGCGGTGGCCATCATCCAGCCTAATGAGGTCAGGCGGTCCGCTAAAAGAGAGGTGACATCAGTCATACAAATGACCTCCAAAGTGCGATGACGAAAAGGGTGCAAAAGGCGGCGATCAGATCGTCAAAGACGATGCCCCAACCGCCTCGCCATCCAAAACCCTTGAACAAACGATCGGCCCAAGCCACAGGACCTGGCTTGACAGCGTCGAAAAAACGAAACAGGCCAAACGCCACCAACTGTCCAGTGAAGTCGGTGGGCATAAGGACGAAAAAAATCAGCCACATGGCCAAAATCTCATCCCAAACAATGGCGCCGGGGTCGCTCACGCGGAGGTTGCGCGCGGTGACCGTGCAAGCCCACCAACCTAAAAGCAAGCCCGTCACGATCAAAGCAGCTTGAAGTGGCAACGACAAGTTGTGTTGGATCAGCAACCAAGACGCCCACCCCCACAAGCTACCGACGGTGCCTGGGGCTTTGGGCGAAAGGCCCGAACCAAAACCCAAAGCGATCGCGTGTGCCGGGTGTTTGAACATGAATGCCGCCGTCGCACGCACTGGCCCCAGCTGGGCGGTGTTGTCAGAGGTGGTCGTTGGCCCGCTCATTGTCATGCGAAATGGTCAAAAGAACGGAAGTCGTGGTGTACAACATCCCCGTTGTCATCCATCACCACCAAGCCTCTGCCTGGCGTGATGCGGCCGATGCGGGTGATGGGTGTTCCGCTGCTCAAAGCGGCCGCTTCAACCGATTGCTGCGATGCTGGCGGGGCGGTGAACACCAGTTCGTAGTCGTCACCGCCAGACAATACGCAGCGCAGCAGCCATTCACAGGGGCAGTCCCAGGCTTGGCGGGTGAGCATCAGCTGCGACAGGACGGACAAGTTCAACTGGGCGCCGACGCCGCTGGCCTTGAGGATATGCCCCAAGTCACCCAGCAAGCCATCGCTGACATCGGCCATTGCACTGGCAATGCCGCGCAAAGAAGTGCCCAACGCCATGCGCGGTGTCGGGGTTTCCATGCGTGCCCTGGCCAGGTCAAAAACAGCTTGCGGTACGCTCAAGTTGCCTCTAAAAACCTCCAAGGCCAGTCGCGCATCGCCCAAATGACCGCTCACATAAATGTCGTCCCCTGTTTGCGCTGTGCTGCGCAAAATGGCTTGCCCATGGGGGGTTTCGCCCATCACGGTGATGGCGATGTTCAAAGGACCTTGGGTGGTGTCACCACCGATCAACTCACAGGCGTGCGAATCGGCCAAAGTCAACAGGCCCTGAGAGAAACCCGATAGCCACTCTTCGTCAGAGCGGGGCAATGACAAGGACAGCAAAAAAGCACGAGGGGTTGCACCACACGCAGCCAAATCACTCAGGTTCACAGCCAAGGCTTTGTGGCCCAAAGACCGGGGAGATACCGTGGACAAAAAGTGACGCCCTTCGACCAGCATGTCGGCCGAAAAAGCCAACTGGTGACCGGGGTGGGGTGTCCACACAGCGCAGTCGTCGCCAATGCCAACAGCCGCTTGCCGTGCAGGCCGTTTGAAGTAGCGCTCGATCAGCTCAAATTCACCCATGGCCTGAGCTTAACCGCAACTTCGCTGGAGAGGCTCAGTGCAGAGTGCGGCCCGCTGGTATCGTGTTGGACGATTCCAATACGAAGGTGCCGATGGCCGCGTCGAAGCGGTGACCATCTTCTGCCACAAAGAAATAACTGCCGCCCATGGTTCCACTTGGGGCCCGCAAACGGCAGCCGCTGCTGTATTGGAAGGATTCACCTGGCCGCAAAAGAGGCTGTTGACCGACAACGCCCAAACCTTTGACCTCTTCAGAATGCCCGCGCTCGTCTTGAATGACCCAATGACGGGAAATCAATTGCACTGGCACCTTGCCGGTATTGGTCACCGTGACGGTGTAAGCAAAGGCAAAAACCTCTTGCAAGGGCTTGCTTTGGTCGGCCACGTATTGGGGCACGACATCGATTTGAACGTTGTAAGCAGACATGGGCCGATGTTAACTGCGACAATTCTGGGATGACGAAGACCTACCGCATTGCCCCTTCCATTCTCTCGGCTGATTTCGCTCGCTTGGGTGACGAAGTCAAAAGCGTCATCGACGCTGGCGCCGACTGGATCCATTTCGACGTGATGGACAACCATTACGTCCCCAACCTGACCTTTGGGCCCATGATCTGCCAAGCTCTGAAGCCGCACGCCATAACAGCGGCAGGCGTGGCGGTGCCAATCGATGTCCATTTGATGGTCTCGCCCGTGGACGCCTTGGCCGCGTCTTTTGCCGATGCCGGAGCGGACCTCGTCAGCTTCCATCCTGATGCCAGTGGGCATGTACACCGCAGCATTCAGGCCATCAAAGCCAAGGGCGTGAAGGCGGGTTTGGTGTTCAACCCGGCAGAACCGCTCGATGTGCTGGAGTGGACCATCGATGAGATCGACCTGATCCTCATCATGAGCGTCAACCCGGGCTTTGGCGGTCAAAGTTTCATTGACTCAGCGCTGCGCAAGATCGAGCAAGCGCGCAAACTGATCGATGCCAGCGGCCGTGACATTCGCCTAGAGGTCGATGGCGGTATCAAAACCGACAACATTCGACGCGTGGCCGATGCCGGGGCCGACACCTTTGTGGCCGGCAGTGCGATTTTCGGCAAGCCCGATTACAAAGCCGTGATCGACCAGATGCGCGTGGCTTTGGGCTAAGTGGGCTTGAGTACGATGCAAAATTTGCAAGATCTGACGCAGATCGAAGCTGTTATTTTTGATCTGGACGGCACTTTGGTGCACACCTTGGGCGATTTCCAGGTGGCCCTGCACCGCACCATGGTCGATCTGGACTTGCCCCCGGTATCGGACGCGCTGATTGCGCAAGCCATTGGCAAAGGCTCGGAGCACCTGATCCGCAGCCTGCTGGCGCACCAAATCGCCAGACCCGAAGTCAAAGGGGTGGGGCAAGCGTGTGCAGCCTTGACGGTGGACGCCTTGTTTGACCGCGCTTGGCAGCGCTACCAGCACCACTATTTGGCCATCAACGGCCAATTCGCTGACGTCTACCCCGGCGTGCTGGACGTCCTGAAACACTTGGCGGCCAACAACGTGCCCATGGCGTGTCTGACCAACAAGCCCTTGGCCTTTGCTCAAGCCTTGCTCAAAGACAAGGCCTTGACGCACTTCTTTGGCCCTGTGTTTGGTGGGGACAGTTTCGAGCGCAAAAAGCCCGATCCTTTGCCCATCTTAAAAACCTGCGAAGCTTTGGGCACTTCTGTGGCGCGCACCTTGATGGTGGGCGACTCCAGCAACGATGCCCAAGCCGCTCACGCTGCAGGGTGCCCGGTGGTGCTGGTGACTTATGGCTACAACCATGGCCAACCCGTGCAAGACACGCCTGCTGCTGCCTGGTTAGACAGCCTTGCCGACCTGCCTGCACGCTTGAACGCTTGAATACGCCTGCGAAGCGTTGAGCAAGGAGGGCAGTTTGACCAAGCTCCCAAAGTGCTTGCTTGGGTCTCAACCAAAGCGTCTCGGGCCTTTGCTACACTCTCAACACCATGTTCACCCTCCATCACCATTCCAGCGCAGCCTGCCTGCCGAGCCATTCCCTTTCGGAAGGCCGGGGAGCCTGGCCCTGGCGTCAGCCAGCCTGACCCCATCGACTCTGCGGCTTGCCCGCCACCCGCGCCCGGATTCCTTTACACCATGACCGGGCACCTGGAAGAATGAAAAGCAGCTTGCACAAGCTTGCTGAGCGCTTTGGAGGCATTAGCCTGTGATCACTGAACTTGAATTCAAAAGCCTGGCCAGCCAAGGCTACAACCGCATTCCCCTCATGATCGAGGCCTTTGCGGACCTGGAAACACCCCTGTCGCTTTACCTGAAACTGGCGCACACCAAAGACAACGGCCAATACAGCTTCTTGCTCGAATCGGTGGTGGGTGGCGAGCGTTTTGGGCGCTACAGTTTTATTGGCTTGCCTGCGCGCACCTTGCTCAGGGCCAGTGGTTTTGGGGCCGAGGCCAAGACCGAGGTGGTGCGAGAGGGGAAGGTCATCGAGTCCGCTACGGGCAATCCACTGGATTTCATCGAGCAGTACCAAAAGCGTTTCAAGGTGGCCTTGCGCCCGGGTTTGCCCCGCTTTTGTGGTGGTCTGGCAGGCTATTTCGGTTATGACGCGGTGCGCTACATCGAGAAAAAGCTTGAAAAAACCTGCCCGCCGGATACCTTGGGCACGCCCGACATTCTGTTGTTGCAATGCGAAGAACTGGCCGTGATCGACAACTTGTCGGGCAAGCTCTACCTCATTGTCTATGCCGACCCGGCCACGCCAGAGGCCTATGTGGGCGCGAAAAAGCGCCTGCGCGATCTGAAAGAGCAGCTCAAATACTCGGTCAGTGCCCCGGTGGTCAAGCCCACTCAGTCTTACCCGGCTGAGCGCGATTTTTCCAAGGCCGATTACATCGCCGCCGTCGAAAAAGCCAAGGAATTGATCGCCGGCGGCGACTTCATGCAGGTGCAGGTGGGTCAGCGCATCAAAAAGCGCTACACGGAGAGTCCACTATCCCTGTACCGTGCGCTGCGCTCGCTCAACCCCAGCCCTTACATGTATTTCTACAACTTCGGCGACTTCCATGTCGTCGGGGCCAGCCCCGAAATTTTGGTGCGCCAGGAGCAAACCGAAGAAGGCGCCAAAGTCATCATCCGTCCTCTGGCGGGCACACGCCCTCGTGGCGCCACGCCCGAAAAAGACAAGGCCGCCGAGCAAGAACTGATCAATGACCCCAAAGAGCGCGCCGAGCATGTGATGCTGATCGATCTGGCCCGTAACGACATTGGGCGCATCGCCCAGATTGGCTCGGTCAAGGTGACCGAGGCCTTTGTGGTTGAGCGCTACAGCCACGTCATGCACATCGTCAGCAACGTCGAGGGAATGCTCAACGACGGCATGAGCAACATGGACGTGCTCAAAGCCACTTTTCCTGCAGGCACTCTTACGGGCGCACCCAAAGTTCACGCGATGGAGTTGATTGATCAGTTCGAACCCGTCAAGCGCGGCATCTACGGCGGCGCGTGTGGCTACATCAGCTATGCGGGCGACATGGATGTGGCGATTGCGATACGCACTGCCGTCATCAAGGACCAGATGCTCTACGTGCAGGCCGCGGCCGGTGTGGTAGCCGATTCGGTGCCCGAGATGGAGTGGCGCGAAACCGAGCACAAGGCGCGTGCCTTGTTGCGGGCCAGCGAGTTGGTTGAAGAAGGGCTGGAGTGATCATGTCGAAAAAAATCAAACTCCTGATGGTCGACAACTACGACTCCTTCACTTTCAACATCGTGCAGTATTTTGGCGAGTTGGGCGCGGAGGTTGAGGTTTTTCGCAACGACGAGATCACGCTGGAAGGCATTGCGGCACGCCAGCCTGACCGGTTGGTGATTTCGCCTGGCCCGTGTTCACCCGCCGAGGCGGGTATTTCGGTGGCGGCCATTCAACATTTCGCAGGCCAGTTGCCCATTTTGGGTGTGTGCCTCGGGCACCAGAGCATTGGCGCAGCCTTTGGCGGCAAGATCGTTCGTGCTCAGGAGTTGATGCATGGTAAGACCAGTGTCATCACCACCACGCAAGACGGCGTTTTCGCAGGCTTGCCCCCGCAGTTCACCGTTAACCGTTACCACTCTTTGGCCATTCAGCGGGCCACGTGTCCGCCTTGCCTGAAAGTCACCGCTTGGACCGACGACGGCGAGATCATGGGCGTGCGCCACACCGAGCTGGACATCGAAGGCGTGCAGTTCCACCCCGAATCCATCCTGACCGAGCATGGTCACGCCATGCTCAAGAACTTTTTGGTGCGACCATGAAAATGCCCATTGACCTGCGCAGCGACACCGTCACCCAGCCCACCGCAGCCATGCGGGAAGCCATGTTGCGCGCCCCCTTGGGAGACGATGTGTTTGGTGACGACCCCAGCGTCAACGCCTTGCAAGAACGCATCGCCCAACTCACGGGCAAAGAGGCCGCGCTGTTCATGCCCACCGGAACGCAGAGCAACCTGTGTGCTTTGATGGCGCACTGCGAGCGGGGCGACGAGTACATCGTGGGGCAAAACGCCCACACCTACCGCTACGAAGGCGGCGGTGCGGCGGTGCTGGGCAGCATCCAGCCGCAGCCGCTGGCGCAAAACGCTGCGGGTGAAATGTCTCTGGCCGATATTGCAGCAGCCATCAAGCCGATCGATTGCCACTTTGCCCGTACACGCTTGCTGGCGCTGGAAAACACTTGGAACGGTCACCCCATGTCGCAGGACTATTTGGCGCAAGCCACAGGTTTGGCCAAACGGCATGGCTTGGCCACGCATCTGGATGGCGCCCGCTTGTTCAATGCCGCCGTGGCGCAGGCAGACGGCGGATCGGTCACGGCCAGCGTACGCCGAATCGTTGACCATTTCGACAGCGTGTCCGTGTGTTTCAGCAAGGGCTTGGGCGCGCCGGTGGGCTCGGCCTTGTGCGGTTCTCGTGAATTGATCGCCTGTGCACTTCGCTGGCGCAAGGTGCTGGGCGGCGGTATGCGCCAGTCCGGCATTTTGGCCGCTGGAGCTTTGCATGCCCTGGCTCACCATGTGGACCGCCTGGCCGATGACCATGCTCTAGCTCAGCGCTTGGCCCAAGGCCTGCAGGGCTTGCCCGGTCTGAGCGTGCGTTCTGCGCAAACCAATATCGTGTTTGTGGACGTGGCCGATGGCCGTGGCCCCGCCTTGTTGGCCGAACTCAAGGCCCAAGGTGTTTTGGCCACAGGTTTGATCGGCCTGCGTTTTGTGACGCACCTGGATGTGGACGCTGCACGTGTCGACTTCGCCATCGCTTGCATTCGCCGTTTCATGGTCCAGCCTTTGGCGACCAACGGCACGGGATCATCCCCGTCTGGTATTTACTGAACACCCATTCCCATCAGGACGACGCCATGCCCATCACCCCCCAAGAAGCACTGCAACGCACCATTGAGCACCGCGAAATTTTCCATGACGAGATGCTGCACATCATGCGCATGATCATGAATGGAGAGTTGTCACCCGTCATGATGGCTTCTTTGCTCACGGGTTTGCGCGTCAAAAAAGAAACCATTGGCGAGATCACCGCCGCTGCGCAGGTGATGCGCGAGTTTTCCACCAAGGTCCATGTGGCCGACCCCACTCATTTGGTTGACATTGTGGGCACAGGCGGAGACGGTGCGCACACTTTCAACATCTCGACTTGCGCCATGTTTGTGGCTGCCGCGGCAGGGGCCAAAACGGCCAAACACGGTGGCCGCAGCGTGAGCAGCAAGTCCGGCAGCGCCGATGTGGTTGAGGCTTTGGGTGGCAACATCCATTTGTCGCCTGAGCAAATTGCCCGATCGATCGAAGAGGTCGGCATCGGTTTCATGTTCGCGCCCAATCACCATCCGGCCATGAAAAACGTGGCCCCTGTGCGCAAGGAGCTCGGCGTGCGCACGATGTTCAACATCCTCGGGCCTTTGACCAATCCTGCCAGTGCCCCCAATATTCTGATGGGTGTATTTCACTCTGACTTGGTGGGTATCCAGGTGCGTGCCTTGCAGCGTTTGGGCGCTGAGCACGCGGTGGTGGTCTATGGGCGCGATGGCATGGACGAGATCAGCTTGGGCGCCACCACTTTGGTGGGTGAATTGAAAAATGGCCAGATTACCGAATACGAAATTCACCCCGAAGACTTTGGGTTGACCATGGCCAGCAACCGTGCGCTGAAGGTCGATACACCGGAGCAGTCGATGGCCATGCTGCGCAGCGTGTTGGACAATCAGTCGGGTGCGGCGCGAGACATCGTCATGATCAATGCCGGCGCAGCTTTGTACGCGGCCAATGTGGCCAGCAGCATCGCCGACGGGCTCTCACGCGCCAAGGCGGCCATTGAGTCGGGCGCCGCCAAAGCCAAGCTGGCGCAGTTTGTGGCCTTTGGCCAGAAGGCGGCTTGAGCCATTTTGAATTTCCCCCCTCTGAGCCTCGGAGCTCGGACAGAAAGCAAATCATGAGTGACATCTTGGACAAAATTGTGGCAGTCAAGCGCGAAGAAGTGGCTGCTGCGCTCAGGCACAAACCCTTGGATGTGGTCCGAGCCGACGCCGAAAGCCGTGTGCTGACCAGAGACTTTGAAGGCGCCATGCGTGCCAAAATCACCGTTGGCCAAGCGGCAGTCATCGCAGAAGTCAAGAAAGCCAGTCCCTCTAAAGGCGTTTTGCGGGCTGAGTTCATTCCAGCGGATATCGCCCAGAGCTATGCCGAATTCGGTGCAGCATGTTTGTCGGTGTTGACCGACAAGCGGTTTTTTCAGGGCAGCGTTGATTTCTTGAAGCAGGCCCGCGCCAGCTGCGACCTGCCTGTGTTGCGCAAAGACTTCATGATCGATGTGTATCAGATCTATGAAGCCCGGGCCATGGGTGCCGATGCGATTTTATTGATCGCGGCCTGCTTGGACGATGCCCAGATGGCCGACATGGAGGCCGTAGCCCGCAGCTTGGACATGGCGGTCTTGGTCGAAGTGCATGACCGCGCCGAACTTGAGCGAGCACTGAAACTCAAGACGCGCCTTGTTGGCATCAACAACCGCAACTTGAAAACATTTGAGGTGTCATTGCAGACCACCTTGGACATGTTGTCCGACGTGCCTGCCGATCGTTTGCTGGTCACCGAAAGCGGAATCCAAACACCCGACGATGTTCGTCTCATGCGTGAGGCCAAGGTCCACGCCTTTTTGGTGGGTGAGGCTTTTATGCGCGCTGACGAGCCTGGTGAGGCCTTGGCCAAGCTCTTTGCCTGATGCCCTCTGGATTGGCGCAGCAGTCTCTTGATTTGGGCGATTCACCCATGGGTTGCGATCGCTTGGTGTGTTGGCCGCCAGATTTATCGGGGATGGATGAAGGCTGGGCCACTCTGGTACAAGGTTTTTTGAGCAGTGATGCGGGCCGTGCGCTGTCTTCGCGATTGTCCGATGCCCTGAGGGTTGGGCAAGTCGTTTTTCCGCCAGAGCCATTCAAGGCGCTCAGCCTGACGCCTCTGAAAGACGTTCGCGTGGTGATTCTGGGCCAAGACCCCTACCATGGGCCCGGCCAAGCGCACGGGCTGGCGTTTTCGGTGCCACCGGGGGTGCGGATCCCGCCCAGTCTGCGAAATATTTTCAAAGAACTGCAAGAAAGTTTGGGTTTGCCTGTGCCGCCACATGGGTCGCTGGTGCACTGGGCTCAGCAGGGCGTGTTGCTGCTCAATACTTGTTTGACGGTTGAGGCGGGACAGGCTGGCAGCCATGCCCGCTGGGGATGGGAGGCGTTGACCGATGCCTTGGTTGCCGCTGTGGCTGAAAGCCCCGGGCCCGTCGTGTTCATGTTGTGGGGTGCGCATGCGCAAGCCAAGAAGACAATACTGGATGCTGTGGCGGGCTCGTCCAGACATTTGATCCTTCAGGCCAATCACCCCTCACCGCTGTCTGCCTTGCGGCCCCCCCTGCCTTTTTTGGGGTGCGGCCATTTCGCCCGTGCCCAACTTTTTATGAGCCAAACGGGCAGGCAGCCCATCGCATGGTGAAAAGTTCCATGCTGACTTGCGCGTTGTCACAAAAAGATGGCATAATCTAAGACTCGCTTCTGGAGGGGTGCCCGAGTGGCTAAAGGGGGCAGACTGTAAATCTGTTGGCTTACGCCTACACTGGTTCGAATCCAGTCTCCTCCACCAGCAAACTGGCGAAAGCCGGCTTGATTGAGCAATTGGAAATGGTTTCAAGCATTGGCGTCGCATCCACTCGTGCGGTGCAATCAGTGCGGGAGTAGTTTAATGGTAGAACCTTAGCCTTCCAAGCTAATGACACGGGTTCGATTCCCGTTTCCCGCTCCAATTTGCCGGTGAGTT
>NZ_CALPTI020000020.1:0-67297 GCF_943326455.1 Limnohabitans sp. Rim8 | reverse complement strand
TCGGGGAGAGATTCGAACATTGACCGTCGATTTTAACGGCTCGGCCCCAAGGCAGGGCAGCTGTCCCACACCCGTGACCCACACGCCTTTGAACCATCACCACCAAAGTCCCCGGCGGCCCAGCGCGTTGGGCCGCATCCTTACAATGCGCGCATGGCTTCTCCCCCTGACATTTGCATCCGTGGCGCCGGCATCGTGGGCCGCACTTTGGCCTTGTTGCTGGCCCGCGAACGGCTGAACGTGGCTTTGGTCGAATTTCCCCAGCCCAACACCGCCCCCGACGTGCGCGCCTATTCCCTCAATGGCGCAGCCAAGGCCTTGCTGCAAGACCTGCGTTGCTGGCCCGAGCCTCCCGCGGTGACGCCCGTGCACCAAATGCAGGTTTGGGGTGACCAAGGCGGGCAGCTGAGTTTTGGCGCCCAAGAACAAGGGGTGGGGCAACTCAATTGGATGGTGGACGTGCCCGCACTGGAAACGCTGTTGATGCAGGCCGTGCAGTTCCAGCCCCATATTCAAGTGGTGCAAGCCCCGGTGGCTGCACCGCTCACCGTCGTCTGCGAAGGCCGCACCAGCCAGACCCGCGCCGAACTGGGTGTGGGCTTTGACATCACCCACTACCCACAACACGCCGTGGCCACTCGTTTGCTGTGCGAACGGGCGCACGAAGGCATCGCCCGGCAATGGTTTGGCTGGTGCGCTGCACCAGGCCTGACCCAGCCACAAGCCGAAGTG
Source organism: Limnohabitans sp. Rim8 (assembly GCF_943326455.1). Taxonomy (NCBI): domain Bacteria; kingdom Pseudomonadati; phylum Pseudomonadota; class Betaproteobacteria; order Burkholderiales; family Comamonadaceae; genus Limnohabitans; species Limnohabitans sp. Rim8. Next base: position 66,565 of record NZ_CALPTI020000020.1, on the reverse strand, counting down.
TTGGCGCTGTTGCCCATGGGCGGCGAAGGCGGGCGCGAAGTCGCGCTGGTGTGGTCGGTGCACCCGCTGCGGGCCCAAGAACTGATGGCCATGTCGGCCAAAGACTTTGCGTTGACGTTGGCCACGGCATGCCAGAACAGCTTAGGAGGCATGCAACTGTCGGCCGAACGTGCCGTTTGGCCGCTGCAACTGGCACGCGCCGAACGCTGGATCGGCCCCATGCCCGGCGTGGTCAAACAATCTTTTGCATTGGCAGGCGACGCAGCCCACAGCCTGCATCCCTTGGCCGGGCAAGGCCTGAACATCGGCTTGGCCGATGTGGCCGAATTGGTCCGGGTGATCCATGCCAAAGAATTTTGGCGTCCCCTGCACGACCTGAAATTGCTGCGCCGCTACGAACGCGCACGCCAGGCAGACGTGCAAGCCATGGGCCTGGTGACCGATGGTCTTCAGCGCCTGTTTGCCCAGCCCGGCCCGGTCTGGCAGAACCTTCGCAATTGGGGCATGCGCGGCTTTGACCGCAGCGGTCCCTTGAAGCATTGGATGACGCGACGCGCGATGGGGCAAAGCGCTGACCGCGCCGACGGCTGAAGAGTCCGGTCAACCCAGTCCATTTCTTTTTTGAACCTGAAAGCCCCAGATGAAGTTTGCCCTTCCCAAGTTGGCCATGATGCTGGTCGCTGCTGCGCTGTCTTTGGGCAGCATGGCCAACGTCATGGCCCAAGAAGCCACGATTCGCAAAAACCTGAGCGAGCGCCTGTCCAATTTGCCCAAAATTGACGAGGTCAGCAAAACCCCCATGAACGGCTTGTTCGAAATCCGCATGGGCAACGAAGTGATGTACAGCGACGCCGAAGGCAACTTCCTGATCCAAGGTGCCCTGATCGACGTGCGACAACGGCGCAATTTGACCGAAGAGCGCGTAGACAAACTTTCTGCCATTGGTTTTGACCAACTGCCCCTCAAGGCCGCCATCACCCAAGTGCGTGGCAATGGCAAGCGCAAACTGGCGGTGTTTGCCGACCCCAACTGCGGCTTTTGCAAGCGCTTTGAAAAAGACTTGCAAAAACTGGACAACGTGACCATTTACCACTTTCTTTATCCCATCTTGGGCGAAGACTCGCGCACCAAATCCAACAACGTGTGGTGTGCCAAAGACAAGGCCAAGGTGTGGAATAACTGGATGATCGGCGGCACCACACCGCCCACCGCCAATTGCGACACCTCGGCCATTGACACCATCGTGGCCTTTGGCCAAAAGAACCGCATCACGGGCACGCCTTTGTTGTTGTTTGCCGATGGCACTCGGATCCCGGGCGCCGTGCCCATGGCCCAGGTCGAAAAAATTCTGAGTGACATCAAATGAACACGCCACACACCGAAGACGCCACCTGGCGATTGATCCGAAAAATGGGCTATGCCGGGCTGATCCCGTTTGTATTTTTGGGCTTGTGCCTGTGGCTGGTGGGGCCCGACTTGCACCCGTATGTGGCGCTGGCCATGCAAGGCTATGGCGCGGTGATCGTGTCATTTTTAGGCGGCATCCATTGGGGCGTGGGCTTTCGAAATGCACTGATCGTGCCCAATGCACCGCGCATCCACTTCACTTGGGGCGTTGCGCCTTCGCTGCTGGCCTGGGTGGGCGTGATGATGCCCGCCTTTGCCGGCTTGCCTCTGTTGGGTTTTGTGCTGATCGGTTGCTATGTGATGGACCGCCGCACTTGGCCTGCTGCGGGTCTGGCGCCTTGGCTGCCCATGCGCTTGCAGCTGACGACCGTGGCCTGCCTGAGTTGCTTCTTGGCAGCAGGTGCAACATGACCGCCCTCCACTACACCGTTGAAGCCGCCGACCTGCATGCGCATTTGTTCCGCATCAGCTTGACGATCGCCGAGCCACAAGCCACACAAACCGTGTCTCTGCCGGTGTGGATTCCGGGCAGTTATCTGGTGCGTGAGTTTTCTAAAAATCTGCAAAACCTGAGCGCCAAACAAGGCCGCCGTCCCGCCACCATCACCCAACGTGACAAATGCACCTGGGACATCGCCTGCAAGATAGGACAGCCTTTGGTGCTGAGTTACGAGGTGTATGCCTTTGACAATTCGGTGCGCACCGCTTGGCTGGACAGCCAGCGCGGATTTTTCAATGGCACCAGCGTGTGCCTGCGCGTGCATGGCCAAGAAGATGCGCCTCACCAACTGCTGCTGACTGCCGTCAAAAGTCAACCCGACTGGCAGGCCGCCACCGGCTTGGCAGCGGTCAAGACAGACAAAAAAGGCTTTGGTCTTTACCAAGCCCTGAACTACGACGAACTGGTCGACTGCCCGGTTGAGCTGGGTGCGTTTTGGAGCGGCAGTTTTGTGGCCTGTGGCGTGCCGCACCGCTTTGTGGTGGCTGGCGCCCTGCCCTCTTTCGACGGTGAGCGCCTGTTGGCCGACACCCAAAAAATCTGCGAAGCAGCCATCGCGTTTTGGCACGGATCGGGCAAGGCCGCGGGCAAAAAAGCACCCCATAAAAATTACCTGTTCATGCTGAACGCTGTGCATGACGGCTATGGCGGGCTGGAGCACCGCAACAGCACCGCACTGATTTGCAAACGCAGTGATTTACCCCGCCCCAACGGCCCCAAAACCAGCGAGGGCTACACCACCTTGCTGGGCCTGATCAGCCACGAGTATTTCCACACTTGGAACGTCAAGCAGCTGCGCCCCGATGCGTTTGCCCGGTACGACTACACCCAAGAAAACTTCACAAAGCTGCTGTGGTTCTTTGAGGGCTTCACCAGCTATTACGACGACATCTTGCTGCGCCGCGCGGGCCTGATCGACGACGGCACCTACCTGCAGTTGCTGGGCAAAGCCATCGCACAGGTGCAGCAAACGCCGGGCCGCCTTGTGCAAAGCGTGGCGCAAGCCAGCTTTGACGCCTGGGTCAAGTACTACCGCCAAGACGAAAACACGCCCAACGCCACAGTGAGTTACTACACCAAGGGCTCGCTGGTGGCACTGTGCCTCGATTTGACGCTGCGCCGCGAATTCAAGACCGAAGGGATCACGCTCGACACCGTGATGCGCGGTCTTTGGAAACGCTGCCAAGCTGGACCGATGCGCGAGCAAGACTTGCTGGACGAGTTGCAAGCCCTCACCGGCCGCAGCTGGCAAGCAGAAATTGAGGCTTGGGTGCACAGCACACAAGAACTGCCTTTGCGCGAGTTGCTTGAAGCGCAGGGCATCCAAATGGACGACGAGGCGGCACCCATGGCGCAGCGGCTGGGCCTGAGGGTGGGTGAAGGTGCAGGCAGCGTGCAGGTCAAAGCGGTGTTGCGCGGCAGCGCGGCCGAAACAGCAGGCCTGGCCGCTGGCGACGAATGGCTGGGCTTGGAGGTGGGTGCCAAAGGCCAAGGCGGCAGTTGGCGCCTGAGCAAACTTGATGAACTGCCCGCCTTGATGGGCCAAGAGCGCCAACTGACGGCCTGGGTCGCACGCGACAAGCGCATGCTGCGTCTGCGCTTGACGATCCCGGCGCTGCTGAGCCAATGGCGCTTGAACGTGCCCACCACCCGTGCGCCAGGCCAGTGGCCCAGTCTGTGAATCAGGCCTCAAGATCGGCCAAGCGCGCTTCAAACACCTGACTTGAGCAACACGACCAAAGCACCGGCGCCCCCCTCGGCAGGCTTGGCCTGAACAAAGGCCATGACTTGGTTTTTTTGCACCAACCAGCTGTGCACCTTGGACTTGAGCACCGGGGTTTTGCCAGGAGAGCCCAGTCCCTTGCCATGCACCACACGCAAACAGCGCAAACCCTGGCGGTGCGCCTGGCGGATGAACTCGGCCAATGCCATGCGCGCTTCATCGCTGCGTAAACCGTGCAGGTCGATCTCGCGCTGAATGGACCAGTCGCCCTTGCGCAATTTGTGGATCACGTCTCGCCCAATCCCCGGACGGCGAAAGCTCAGGGCGTCGTCGGTGTCGAGCAAGGTGCTGGCATCAAATTCGTCACTCAGGCAATCGCGCAGCACCGCTTCGTTGTCCAACTGGCGTTGGTGGGCAATGGGCGCCGGACTCGGCCCGGTCAAGCTGACTTGGTCGTGGTCAGGCAAACGTTGCACAGCGCCCACGGCACGGACAAACAAATGGCTTTCAGCCTCAAGCTGCTTGGCCGCCAGCGCACGCGCTTCGGCCAGCGCTTGCGCCTGCGCCTGGGCCTCGGCCAGTTGTTGCCGAACTTTTTTCAAGTCTTGCAGCGCATTGATTTTCACAAAAGGGCTCCGGGCTGTGCATTCAGGGGCTGGGGCAAAGCGCACTCACAGCCCGGGCGCGTCAAGCGCCTTGGTTGCGCATCCAATCGGCGGTTTTGAAAAAGCTGGCGTTCAAGCGCTCACGCAGCACGGTATCGACGTTGAGCTCGGTCATGGCCTGGTCCATGCAGGCGAGCCACTGGTCACGCTCGAGCACCCCAATGGAAAACGGCATGTGGCGCATGCGCAAACGCGGGTGGCCAAAACGCTCGGTGTAGTGCTCGGGCCCACCCAGCCAGCCGCACAAAAACCAAAACAGTTTGTCACGCGCGCCGTCCAGGGTGCTGCCATGGGCGTCACGCAGCGCTTTGAAGCCAGGCTCCATGTCCATCAGGTCATAAAAGCGATCGGCCAAGGCGCGCACAACGGCCTCGCCACCGATCCAGGCAAATGGCGTGTCGAACGGGGGCTTGTCTTCAATGTTCATAAAGCTCAATTGTGCAGTGTTGCAAAGGGCCCGGAGCCAACGGGATCACTGCGCAGCTTGGCGCAGTGTCTGAACCACTGGCTGGCGCAAAACGCCAGCCAAACTCAGGCTGCCTGCACCCCAAGCCAGCAAAGCCCCGGTCAGGCCACCCACCAGCGGAACCCACAAAGGAGCCTGCCAGGCGAACTCAAACGCATAACGCGCCAAAGCCCAGCCTACGGCCAAAGCCATGGCGCTGGCCATGAAGCCGGCCAAGCACCCAATGCCCAAGAGCTCGGTGCGCTGTACCTGGGCCAAAAGGCTGCGGCCTGCGCCCAGCGCCCGCATGATGGCGTACTCGCGCTCACGCGCTTGGCGGCTGGCACCCACGGCGGCCAAGAGCACCATCAGGCCTGCAGCCAAGGTGAAGGCAAACAAAAACTCCACCGCCCGGATGACCTGGTCCATCACCCGTTGCACCTGCGCCAGCGTGCTGCGCATGTCCACACTGGTGATGTTGGGAAACTCGTTGACCATGGCGTTTTCAAAATTAGGCACGCCTTGCGGTGACTGAAAAGCAGCCATGTAGGTCATGGGCAAATCCGGCATGCTGGAGACCGGGAACAGCATGAAGAAATTGGCCCGCATCGAGCCCCAGTCCACTTTGCGCAGCGAGGTCACGCGGGCCTCGTGGGCTTGCCCAGCGATGTCAAAACCCAAAAGATCGCCGAGCTTGACCCCCAGCGCTTTGGCGATGCCCTCTTCCACGCTCACACCACCCAACTCTTCGGATTGCCAGCGTCCTGCCACCAAGGGGTTGTGTGTGGGCAGCTCGGCGCTGTGCGAGAGGTTGATCTCGCGGTCCAAAAACCGCTTCCCGCGATCGGCTTCCAAATCATCTGGCCCCAGAACGCGGCCGTTGATGGCCACCAAACGACCCCGGATCATGGGGAACCAGTCGGGATTCTGGACGCCGGCATTTTTCAAGTGCGCCAAAAACGGCTCGGCCTGCTCAGGCTGCACGTTGATGACAAACCGGTCGGGCGCGTTCACCGGGGTGGCTTGGCGCCAACTGGCGATCAGGTCGGTGCGCAGCAGAACCAACAAAGCCAGCGCCAGCAAACCGACCGACAAAGCACTGACCTGCACCACGGCAAACACGGGCCGTGCCGCCACTTGGCGTGTGGCCAAGCGCAGCCAACGGGGGGCTGATTCGTCGGGTACCGAGCGGCGCAGCACCCACAAAGCCGCAGCAGCCAACGCGGCAAACACCACCAGCGCCAGCGCAAAACCGCCCACCGTGATCAATCCCAAGGTCAAGTTACGGCTGACCATGAGCAAAGTCATCGCAAAGCCGATCAAACCCATCGCCAAAACCAAGCCTGATTGCACCTGCACTTGGCCCAAGTCACGCCGGATCACGCGCAGCGGCGGCACCTTGGCCAACTGCAACACCGGTGGCAAGCCAAAGGCCACGAGCAAGGTCAAGCCCATGGCCAAACCCATCAGGGCGGGCTGCCAACTGGCGCTGGGCAAATTGGCCTCAACCAAGCCAGCCAACAAAAACACAAAGCCCAAATGCACGGCATAACCGGCCAACACCCCCAACACGCTGGCGACCACGCCCGCGCCCAAAAACTCCAGGCCATAACTCAAAGTAAGTGTGCGCTGGCTTTGACCCAAAACCCTCAGCAAAGCACATGCGTCGAGTTGGCGCTCGGCAAAACTGCGCGCCGCCAAAGCCACGGCCACAGCGCACAGCAAGGCCGCCAACAAAGCCACCAAATTCAAAAATTGCGAGGCACGGTCCAAGGTCTGTCGCATTTCAGGGCGACCGCTTTCAAGTGACTCGACTTTGACGCCACGCACCTCGGGCTTATCGACTTCTGCACGCGCCCAAGGCAAAAACTGACCCACAGCCGCATCACTGCCGGCCACCGCCATGCGCCAGCTCACACGGCTGGCCGGTTGCACCAAAGCGGTCGATGCCAAATCGGCCTGGTTCATCATCACGCGGGGTGCAAAAGCCATGAACCCGGCACCTCGGTCGGGCTCACGGGTGATGGTGGCGGCAATGCGCAGATTGCGGTTGCCCAGGCCCAACATGTCTCCGACCTGCACATTGAGCGCCTCGAGCAAAGCTGAGTCCACCCAGACCTCGCCCTCAATCGGAATGGTGGCCGCTGCTTGCCCTGCAATTTCTAAGCGACCGCGCAAGGGATAGCCGGACTCCACCGCTTTGAGGGCCACCAAGCGGGTGGCAGGTGGCGTGTCAGCTGAACCAAGTGTGGCCGATGCGGCAGAAGATACAGAAGGGTTGCTGGTGTTCGGCCCGCTGATGGCTCGCGCCATGGTGGGAAAGCTCACATTGGTGTTGGTTTGCAAGCCCACCGCTTGGGCTTGGCGCACAAAAGCCTCCGGGGTGCGCTGGTCGCTCACCACCACCGCATCGCCACCCAAGAGCTGCCGGGCATCGCGCCACAGACCCGACTGCATGCGATCGGCCAAAAACCCCACCGCCGTCAAAGCCGCCACGGCCAGCGCCACCGACAGCATCAACAGGCGCAACTCGCCCGCACGCAAGTCTCGCCACAGCTGACGTATACCCAGCTTCAAACCATGCGTCCAAGATTGCTTGTTCATGTATTGACCTTAACGCAGAGGGGAAGGTTTAGCAGGGCAAAGGACTTGCGCACTCATTGTGGGCAGGTGAAAGTGCGGGGGCAGAAAACCAAAAAGCCCGCAGTCGTTGAACTGCAGGCTTTGAAATTTGGTGGTGATAGGTGGATTTGAACCACCGACATCAGCATTATGAATGCTGCGCTCTAACCAACTGAGCTATATCACCGTGATTGATGGCCATGGCCATTTAGCCCGAAATTATACACGCAATCCTGTGCGCAAACCCGGCGGATGCGCTCACAATTAAGCCATGAACGATCACACCTCTTTGACCTGCGAAAAAGCTTCCGAGTCTGCACGCCAGATCTGGGCCCATTGGCAATCGGGCCAAGTGCTGAGCAGTTTGCCCGAGACCTGTCGCCCAGTCACGGTTTTGCAAGGCTATGCCGCACAAGCCCAACTGCCCGCCGTGTCTGGCCGCCAAGTGGTGGGCTGGAAAATTGCCGCCACCAGCGCCAACGGCCAAGCGCACATCAACGTGAGCGGCCCGATGGCTGGGCGCTTGTTGTCTGGCCAGGTGTTTGAAAGCGGCTCCACCGTGCCCTCTGCGGGCAACCGCATGCGAGTGGCCGAGCCGGAATTTGCCTTTGTGATGGCACGAGACCTGCCACCGCAAGCTGAACCCTATACCCAACAGCAAGTCATGGCTGCCGTAGCCCGTTTGCACCCGGCCCTGGAAGTGCCAGACTCGCGGATGAACCCGTTCACCGCCGCAGGCGAGGCACAACTGTTGGCCGACAACGCGTGTGCGCGACACTTTGTGCTGGGCCCGGCCGCGCCCAATGTGTGGCGAGATCTGGACTTGAGCACCTACCCGGTGCAGGCCCAAGTCCAACATGGCAGCCAACTGAAGTACACCCGCGACGGTACCGGCGGCAACGTGCTGGGCGACCCGCGCATCGCCCTGACCTGGCTGGCCAACCAGCTGTCGAGCCTGGGCATCACACTGCAAAAGGGTCATGTGGTGACCACTGGCACCTGCATGGTGCCACTTGAACTGCAGCCTGGCGACAGCGCCAGCGCCGACTTCGGCGTGTTGGGCCGTGTCGACATGATTTTTTCGGAGACGTGAACCATGACAAAACTTAAATTGGCTCTGATCGGCACGGGCGGCACCATCGCAGGCGCTGCCAGCGCTGCATCGGTCAGCACCGACTACAAACCCGCCAGCCTGAGCCTGGCCGCTGTCGTTGACACCGTGCCAGAACTGGGTCAACGCTATGACGTGGAGGTCTCGCAACCCCTTCAGCTGGCCAGTTATGACGTGCGGCCCGAGCATTGGCTCGATCTGCATGCGGCCGTGATGCAAGCCGTGAACAACCCCGCTGTGGCGGGCATCGTGGTCACGCACGGCACCGACACGCTGGAAGAAACCGCCACCTTTTTGCACCTGAGCGTGGACAGTGACAAACCCATCGTGGTGGTGGGGGCCATGCGCCCGGCCACCGCTTATTCGGCCGATGGTCCGGCCAATTTGCTGGACGCCTGCAGTGTGGCGGCCTGCCCCGGTGCGCGTGGGCGCGGCACCCTCGTGGTCATGAACGGGCGCATCCACTCTGGCCTGTGGGTGGGCAAACGCCATGTGAGCAGTGTGGAAGCTTTTGACAGCCCACTGGCCGGTGCGGTGGGCGAGGTGGCTGACCAGACGGTGCAATGGTTTCGCGCAGCCGGGCGTGCGCCCACAGTGGCTTGGAAAACACCATCGACATGGCAGCGTGTGGACATTGCGGTGGCTTATGCCGGCGTGGACGAGACCGCGATGCGGGCCTTTGTGGCTGCTGGAGCGCGGGGCATTGTGCATGCCGGTTTGGGCAATGCCAACACGCCCACGGCCTACCGTGCTTTCATGCAGTCTTTGCCCGCGCAAGGCGTGCTGGTGGCACGCTGCGCCCGCTTCATCACCGGCAGCGTGACACGGGCCAGCGTGTACGCCGATGCGCAGCATGGCATCTTGACCGCAGGACCCCTGCCACCGCACAAGGTGCGCATCGTCATGTTGTTGGGTCTGGCGCACGGCATGGACGGGCCCGCCATTCAAGACTGGATCGACCAGATTTTGTTGGCAGGCTAAAGGCCCGATTCAACGGGACCGCTGACTGAAGTAAAGCACCGTACCGCTCACACTGGCCATGACCATCAGGCCCACAAAGCCAGCACGGTACGTGCCAAACAAACCCGACAAAGCACCGAACATGGGCGGCCCCAACACCACGCCCAAAAATGTGAAAGCCAAGGTGCCGCCTGTGGCCATGCTGGCCATGCCGGGTGGCGCACGGCGGGCCACTTCGGCCAAATAGACGCCGTTCCAGCCAATGGCCGACGCGCCAAAGCAGACCAAAATGGCGATCACCACACCATGCGGCGTGTCGGTGGTCAAAAAGGCAGAGCCCAAAGCACAAACAGCCATCATGCTGGCCAAAAGCAGCAACATGGCCCGCGCGCCCAGCCAGCGGTCGGCCACATAACCCCAGGCCACACGACCACCAATGCCACCCAGCTGGGTCACGGACAAAGCCAAGCCGGCGGCAACCAATCCATACGACAAATCATCGTGCAGAAAGGTGACCAAATAGGTGGTGAGCGACAACTGCACCATCGAGAACATGAACGAGCAAGAGGCCATGGTGAGCAAGGCTCGGTGCGCCAACACCATGCGGATAGGGTCGATCAAACTGCCCCATCGAATGTGCAGGTCAGCTTGCCGGTCGCTGTCCAAATCGGCCCGCAAGCTCTGCGACACCAAGGCGCACGCCAAGCACAGTGCGGCCACCACCAACATGCTGAGCTGCCAATCGATCAGCAAAGCCAAGGGCGGCACGATCGCGCCCGCCAACATGCTGCCCAAAGGCACGCCGGTTTGTTTGATGGAAAACACCAAAGACATTTGCGCTTTGGGCGTGGTGCGGGCCAACAGGTGCGAGCTGGCCGGCGTGATGGGGCCATAACCCAGGCCGATGAACACGGCGCCCACAACCATGGCCGGCAACCAAGGCACAGCGCACAGGGCCAAACCCAAAGCGCAAAGCACAAGTCCCCATTGGCTCACCCGAATGGCACCCATGCGCGCCACGGTGGCGCCACCCATCAAGGTGGCCACCATGGCCCCGGCGTAAGTGACTGACACATACAAACCCACAAGTGCAGGAGACACCTGCAGATTTTGCGCGACCACCGGTGCAATCACTGGCAAAGTCAACAAGGCCATGGCCACCATGGCCTGGATGACCAGAGTCAGCAGCAAGGGCCACCAGCTTTGCATCATGAAATCTCCCGAACAGGCGAGACGCAGACCCCATGGCCCTTGCGCAGCGGGTGTATCAATTGGCTTTGACGCCAGCCTTGATCAACAAACCGCCCAGGGTGTCGATTTCGTTTTTGAGGTGGTTGCGCAAAGCTTCTGGACGCGCTTGGTCAACCGACACAGCCGAAATGCCCATGGCTTCAAGACGCTGGCGCACTTCAGGATCGGTCACCGACTTTTGCAGCGCAGAGGTCAACTGGTCGAGCACCGGTTTGGGTGTGCCCTTGGGTGCGTACAAACCAAATGAAATGTTGATGTCAAAACCCTCTACGCCGGCATCGGTGATGGCGGGCACTTCAGGCAACTGGGGCAGACGAGCCTTGCCTGCTGAGGCATAAGCCTTGATCTTGCCACCCTTGACCGAGGGCACTGTGCCAGAAGTTTGGTCGCACAAAATGTCCACTTGGCCGCCCATCAGGTCTGTCAAAGCGGGGCCTGTGCCTTTGTAGGGGATTTCATTGAGCTTGACGTTCAGGGCATTCATCATCATGAGGCCGCACAAGTGCGAAGCCGAGCCCACACCCGCGTGCGCCAAACTGACTTTGGGTCCGTTGGCTTTCACGTAGGCCACAAATTCGTTCAAATTGCGCGCCGGAAAATCATTGCGGGTGACGATGACCATGGGGCCGCTGGTGGCGCGGCCAATCGGCTCAAAATCGTCAACCGGGTGGTAAGGCAAACCTTTGTACATGGCCACGTTGGTGGCATGGCTCACATGGATCATCAACAAGGTGTAGCCATCGGGTCTGGCACGCGCCACTTTGGCTGTGCCAATGGAACCCGACGCTCCAGCGGTGTTGTCCACCACGATTTGCTGGCCCAAGTGCTTTTGCATGGCTCCGGCAAAAACCCGGGTGATGGTGTCACCCGGCCCGCCGGCGGCATAGGGCATGACCATGGTGATGGCGCGATTGGGAAAGTCTTGTGCCGATACATGCAAGGCCGTGGCTGCCAACATCAGGGCCAAAGCGCTGCGAACAAAACGGAATGTCATGGCGGTCTCCTTGGGGATTGTGAAAAACGGATCAAGCCAGCAAACGCTGGCGAATGTCTTGGGGGTCCATCACCTGCAAAGGGGCCTCGCCCCCGTCAGGAATGCCCACTTGAGTGGCATTGAGCAGCATGGAGACCATGACATAAGTGCCGGACAACACGGTGAGATCGACCACGGCTTGTTCGCCCATGGCCGCGACGGCCTCTTGCCACAAAGCATCTGGCACGCGGTGATTGAGCGACAACTGAACGCAGTAGTCGTACACCAAGCGTTCGTCGGCTTGCATGCTGGTGGGGCGCTGGCATTGCTGCAAGTCACGGATGACCGCATCGGACAAACCCGCCTTGCGTGCGATGCGCTCATGGGCCCACCACTCGAATTGCGCGTTCGAAATACGGGCCTGAATCAAAATGGCAAATTCGTTCAGGCGCTTATTGACCGAGGTGCGAAAACGCAAATAGTCTAAAAAATCAAAAGCGCGACGGGCCATGTCGGGGCTGCGCAACAGGGCGTTGTAAGGCCCACCCAAAGCAGCACTGGACACTTTGAGGATGTCATCGGCCAAGGGGCGTACTTCGGATGGCAAGTCCTCGTAAGTGATTTGCGAAAGTCTCTCGGTCATTGGAGTAGGCAAAAAGGGGGACATTAACAACAAGCCCCGCCAGCGACAGTCGCCCAAATGACTGTCTAAGCACCCCCTAGATGAACGGTTTCAGCGACACTGACGTTGGCTCTGTTATTCACCCCTCAATTGGATTGATCATGCTGAAATTTTTCTTCAATGCTGCCCCCAACCCCATGAAGATCGCCTTGCTGCTGGAAGAGCTGGGCCTGCCTTTTGAAGCCGTGCCCGTCGACACGCGCAAAGGCCAACAATTTGAGCCCGCCTTTTTGGCAGTCAACCCCAATGCCAAGGTTCCCGCCATCACCGATGGCGACACCACCGTCTTCGACAGTAATGCCATCTTGTTGTACTTGGCCGACCGCGAACAAAAGTTTGTACCCAGTGTGGCCCAAGCCCAAGGGCGAGGTGCAGCCCTGTCTTGGTTGATGTTCATCGCCAGTGGCATTGGGCCGTTTTCAGGCCAATCGGTGCACTTTCGCCATGCGGCACCAGAGCCCAAAGACTACGCGTTGAACCGCTACGACTTTGAGGCGCACCGCCACTGGACCGTGCTGGAAAAGCACCTGAGCCAACACACCTACATGCTGGGCGAGCACTACAGCATCGTGGACATGGCTTTGTGGGGCTGGGCACGTTTGTTGCCCTATGTGTTGGGCACAGGCGAGGCCACTTGGACCCAATACCCCCACATCAAGCGCCTGCTCGACTTGGTCAATGCGCGCCCAGCTGCTCAGCGTGCCGAGGCGTTTAAAGCGCAGTACACCTTCAAGACAGAAATGGACGCAGAAGCCAAGAAGTTCATGTTTCCGCAAAACGAACGTTTGCAAAAGTCATAAATTGACCGCATGAATTTGACGGGCGGTTGGCATTGGCATGTGCGTGCGTGGCGCTCTCAGGCGCGCTGGGCACCCGCTTGTACGCAGATCGCCGATTGGCTGATGGCGCAAGACATGCCTCGCCAACAATTGGTGCTGATCGGCGCGAGTGCAGCTTGGATGCTGCCCACGGCTTGGTTGGCCCAATTTGAAGAGGTCCATGCCTGGGACATCGACCCTTGGGCCAAGCCGCTTTTTTATGCGCGACATGGCCGACACCTGCGGCGCTTGGGAAGAAGATTGCACCTGCATACGGGCGATGGTTTGGCACTGCTGCCTGAACTTGTGCGCACGATGCCTGGCGCTTTTTTTTGGTTTGACAATGTGCTGGGGCAATTGCGCTTCACGGCCTTGCCTTTGCAAGAGACCACTCACCGATTGGGCCAAATACGGCATCAGATGAAGGGCGTGGCTTGGGGCAGTTTGCACGATCGCATGTCAGGACCCCGATTGCCTGACCACCCTTGGCCGCAGTCCAAAGCCGCTCTTGCAGGATGGGCGATGGAATCCAGCCAAGGCCAAGATTGGCTGCGCAGCATGGGGGCTGTGAGCCCTTGGCTCGACCACCTGACAGAGCAGGTCCTGCCGCAGGGCACACCCGTGCAATACACCGCATGGCACTTCAAAACGGGCTACGCGCATTGGCTTGAAATGGGTTGGTGTCCGCAAACCCTTTGAGGATGGCTTGCGCGCCGGTCACTTCAAGCCGGGCGGGCCCTGTTCGAAACTTTGCCCCAAATCCAACAGTTCTTGGGTTTCAATGACCGCGTTCAGACCATCGAAGTCCAGCATCTGGCCCTGCCAAGGCAGGGTCGTCTGATGCGTGTGCAAGCTGGCGTAGTAGCCTTGAAGCGTGTGCAGCACTGCCCGTGCCGTGCCGCCCGGAAAGATCACGATCTTGAATCCGCGCGCACCCAACTCGGCCGCGCTTTGCACCGGCGTCTTGCCGCCTTCCACCATGTTGGCCAAAAGCGGCACACGCTTTGCAAACTGTGCGCAGGCGCGGTTCATCTGTTCGTCCGAGCGCAGGGCTTCGATGAACAAGGCATCGACGCCGCATTCCAGATAGCGCTCGGCCCGCTCCAGCGCTGCATCCAGCCCCTCCACCGCCACCGCGTCGGTGCGCGCCAAAATCAGGGTATTGGGGTCGTGCCGTGCATCGAGTGCGGCGCGCAGCTTGCCCTGCATCTCTGCTACCGGCACCACGCCTTTGCCATCCAGGTGGCCGCAGCGTTTGGGGAAAGTCTGGTCTTCGATCTGGATCATCGCGGCCCCGGCACGTTCAAAATCGCGCACGGTGCGTTGGGTGTTGAGCGCATTCCCAAAGCCGGTGTCTGCATCCACGATCACAGGAATGTTCACCCGGTCGGTGATGTGGGCCAGGGTCTGCGCCACTTCGGTGGCGGTGGTCAGACCGATGTCGGAGCGGCCCAAGCGGGTGTAGGCAATGGATGCACCAGAAAGGTAAACCGCTTCGAAACCAGCCTGTTGCGCCACCAGCGCGGTGAGCGCGTCGTAAACACCGGGGGCGAGCAAGGCCTGCTCTTGTTGCAGGCGCTGGGCCAAAGTGTTGAGCTGGCTCATGGCGTGTCCTTCAAAAGTTGTTGCGCGGTATGCGCCGCAATGTGACCACCTGCGATGGCGCTGAGCAAACCGTTGCCCGATAAATAGCCCCATACCGCTTGGCCCGACACACCCCGTGCAGCGCCGCCTGCGGCCAGCAGGTTGGGCAAAGGCGTACCGTCTTGGCGCAAGACTCGGGTGTGTGCATCGATGTCCAAACCACCCTGCGTGTGAAACAAAGCGCCCGTAACCTTGATGGCATGAAAAGGGGCTTGCAAGGCGCGTTGGAAAGTTCGGCCCGTGACCGCATCGGTGCCGGGCTCCACCGCATGCAAAGTGACTCGCAAGGCTTCGGACGGGCAACCGATCAAGCGCGCCAGTTCGTTTGCGTCTTCGGCGTGTTGCACGGCACCCGCACCTTGCGCCGCCACAAAGTCCGGGAACTCTTGCGCAAAATTCAGGAGCGCATCGTCGAACACATTCCAGGCCACACCACCGGGCTGCGCCAACACATGCACCGCCGCTTCGGAATAGCCCTGGGTTTCGTCGTGAAAGCGTTGGCCTTGGGCGTTGATCTGCACACCGCCTTCCATCATCAGCGCCCATGAAATCAAAGCACCTTGTGGTACCGCCCATGAGCCGTGGCCTTGGTACGCGCCCAGGTCGGCCAGACCTGCGCCGAGTTGTTGACCCCATGCAATCGCACTGCCATCGTTGCCAACATGGCCTGCATAAGTGGCATCGGCCATCTCGGGCAGCATCTCTTGGACCATGGCCGTGGCCCCACCAAAACCGTTGCAAGCCAGCAGCACCCCATCGCAACGGATGCGCTCGATCTGACCATCGGGCCTGACAAAACCCACGCCGTGAATGCGCTGCGTGTCGTCTGCCCACAGCTCGGTCACTTGCGCTTGCGTGAGCACCACCACGCCTGCGGCGTCGGCTGCCGCTTGCAAGCGGCTCATCAGACCGGCGCCGGTTTTTTCGGGCACGGCGTGCATGCGGTGAGCGCTGTGGCCTGGGTACAAAAAGTTGTCCAGCACCTGCCAGGGCAGGCCATGGTGCGTGGCCAGCGCATCCATGGCGGGGCCGATGCTGTGGGCATAAGCTTGCACCAAATGCGGCGCAGCTTGGCCGTGGGCCTTGGCTTGAATGTCAGCCGCAAACTGCACCACGCTGTCGCTGATGCCTTGGACCTGTTGCGCCTGCGTGCCAGGTGCCGGAATGAAACCCGAAGACAAAGCCGTAGAGCCTGCTGCAAACACATCGCGCTCCAACACCACGCAGTCCACACCCAAGCGGGTCAAGGCCAGCGCGGCCGTGAGACCACAAGCGCCTGCACCCACGATCACCACCGGTGTGTGGTCCAGGGCTTGCAACTCGCTCGCAGGCAGAACTTGCGGCACTGGCGCGCTCATGGCTTCAGCCCAGTTGTTTCAAAAAAGTGGCACTGTCCATCACATCGCCCACCGAGGCCATATCGGCCAAGGACGCCTGGTGCGCGGCTTCACTGAAGGCGGCACAACCGTCTGACAAAACAATGGCGTGGTAGTCGCGCACATGGGCGTCGCGCACCGTGCTGGCCACGCCGCCGTTGGTGACGATGCCGCAAACCACCAAGGTGTCGATGCCCGATTTTTTGAGTACCCAGTCGAGCTGCGTGTTGAAGAAGGCTGAATAC
Organism: Limnohabitans sp. Rim8; assembly: GCF_943326455.1. Classification (NCBI taxonomy): domain Bacteria; kingdom Pseudomonadati; phylum Pseudomonadota; class Betaproteobacteria; order Burkholderiales; family Comamonadaceae; genus Limnohabitans; species Limnohabitans sp. Rim8. The sequence goes on along the minus strand of NZ_CALPTI020000020.1, from coordinate 50,144 downwards.
GCCACCTTGAACACCGACACATCGACCAGTGGCGCGAGCAGGTCCACATTGGCCTGGCCCCGGCTACCCGGCGCAAAGTCGCCCTTGCGCAAAAATGGGCGGCGCTCTTTCAGGTGCGCCGAAATCATGGGTTCGCCCTGCGCATCGGGCCACAGGGTGAACAAACTGGCTGTGACCAAACCGCCATGGGCTTTGATGGCACGCGCCACCGGGGCCATGCGCTCGGGCAGCTTCACCGCCTCAGCGCTCAAGGTGTTGCCCCGGGCATAAGCGCCGTCGGGTGCCAAAAAATCGTTTTGCAGGTCCACCATGACCATGCCAAGTTTCGCGTTCTTCAAGTTCATGCTGCGCGCTCCACCAACAAGTTGCCCAATTTGTCCACACGGCCTTCAAACCCGGGTTCGAGCCAAACAGTGGTGTCGGGCTGCTCCAAGATCGCTGGACCTTGCACCACGGTGCCCACGGGCAGGCTCAAGCGCTCATAGCGCTGCGCCGTCCACCATTGGCCCTGGTGGTAAACCTGCTGCTCACCCACCGGGGCGGTGCGGCCCTCGCCCTGCGGAGCCAGCACCGCCAAGTCAAACTTGGGACGCCGTCCGATGCGGGCATAACGCAGGTTCATCACGCGGATCACCGGGCCTTGCAGCACACGACCAAAAGCGTGTTGGTAAGCGGCCTCAAACGCGGCCAGCAAACCGGCAGCATTCAATTGCTCGCGTTTCACCGGGACTTGCAGCGTGTGCGTCTGGCCCATGTAGAGCATGTCAAAGCTGATGACTTCGTCCACCCGCACAAAGTTCACCCCGGCGGAATCGAGACGCAACTGGCAGGCCTCGGCCAGGCCATCCACGCGTTCCAACAATGAAGGCCAGGCCACATCGGCCAAAGCCACATTCAAGGTTTGCACCGCGTCGTGGCGCATGTCGGCCATCACGCAACCCAGCGCCGAGGTGACGCCCGGGTAACGCGGCACGATGCCGGTGGTCACTCCCACCTCGCGCATCATGGCGCAAACATGCAGGCCGCCGCCGCCGCCAAAAGGCATGTAGGCGAACTGGCGCGGATCGTGGCCGCGCTCGATCGACACCACGCGGATCGCGCCTGCCATGCGGGCATTGGCCACCGTCAAAACCGCTTCGGCCGCCGCCAGCGCCGTCAAACCCAAGGGCTCGGCCACATGCTGGGCAATCGCTTTTTCGGACAAGCCCGAATCGAGCTTTTGCAACAAGCCGCCGCCCAAAGGCCGGTCGGCCGCAATGCGGCCCAGCAGCACATTGGCATCGGTCACCGTGGGGCGGGTGTTGCCGCGCCCGTAACAAGCCGGGCCGGGGATGCTGCCGGCCGACTCGGGGCCCACTTGGAGCATGCCGCCCGCATCGACCGAGGCGATCGAGCCGCCACCTGCGCCGATGGTCTCGATCTGGATCATGGGCGAGCGCACCACCAGTCCGAATTCGATGGAGGTTTGCGCGGCCAGTGCCGCTTCGCCCCCGGCCACCAGCGACACGTCAAACGAGGTGCCGCCGATGTCGCCAGTAATGACGTTTTCAAAACCCGAAGCGCGGGCAATTTCGGCGCAAGCCATCACGCCCGCCGCCGGGCCGGACAGCGCGGTGCGCACCGGCACATCGCAGGCCGTCTCGCGGGACATCACGCCGCCATTGCTTTGCACAATCAGCAACTCACCGCCAAAGCCTTGGGCACGCAAGTCGCCATCGAGGCGCTGCAAATAGCTGCCCACCACGGGCTGCAAAGCGGCGTTGAGTGTGGCTGTGGAGCAGCGCTCAAACTCACGAATCTCGGGCAGCACTTCACTCGCAGCCGTCACATAGCTGTTGGGCCAGATCTCGCGGACTGCGGCCACTGCGGCTTGTTCGTTGGCCGGGTTGGCATAGGCGTGCACAAAAAAAACACACACCGCCTCGCAGCCTTCGGCCAGCAGCGCGCGGGCTTGTTCGCGCACCTGGTCCAGATTCACAGGCGTGTGCAATTGGCCATCGGCCAGCACACGCTCGTCCACCTCCAAACGCCAGGCACGGGGCACCACCGGCGTGTAACTGCCGCGCAGGCCCCAGGTTTGCGGGCGGTCGCGGCGGCGCATCTCCAAAACATCGCGAAAACCCCGTGTGGTGATGATGCCGGTGCTGGCGATCTTGCGTTCCAGCAAGGCGTTGGTACCCACGGTGGTGCCATGCACGATGGTGGCAATGTCTTTGGCACCTTCAGCCCCCGTGTTGCCAGTGACTTTGGCGATGCCGTTCATGAAACCCCGGGCTTCTTCGCCCCGGGTCGAGGGCACTTTCACGATGCGGGCCTGGCCGGTTTTTTCGTCCAGCACAAACAGGTCGGTAAACGTACCGCCCACGTCCACACCCACCACCCAATGCGGCTGATTCACTGCTGCCTCGCTCATGCTTGTTCCTTGGTGTAACCCAGTGCGCTGTCTTTGGCACGGTCTTGTGCCGAGCGCTCATCTGGCGATCCCCAGCCACCGCCACCCGGCGTTTGCAGGCGCACACGGTCGCCCTTTTTCAGATGAATGCCCAGCATCTTGGACACCATGGGTGGGGTTTTCCACTCGCCGTTTTGGCAGTACTCAAACACATTGGGCAGCGCAGGCTGGCCGCCATGAATGCCCTTGGGCGCAGACTTGCCGCGCTCGCCAAAAATGAAGGCCTCGGCGCTGTCTTCGAGCAATTCAATTTCGTAAATCGCACCCAAGCCACCCCGGTGCTGGCCATCGCCGCCCGAGCCGGGGCGCAAGGCCCACTGCGTGAAGCGCACCGGGTAGGCCGCTTCCAGAATCTCCATGGGCGGGATCGTGGCAGTCGAGATGGGCGCGTTGCCGTGTGACAGGCCGTCGCCATCCGAATGGCCGCCGTGACCACCGCCAAAAAAGCTGAACATCACCCAGCGCTGGCCTTTGCGCTTGTCGTCGGTGCGGTGGCCGGCAATCGACAAGGCGTTGATGGTGCCGTAGGCATGGGCAACCGCCCGCTGCGGGTCGGCCAGGGCCGTGGCGCTGAAAATCACATCGATCATGCGCAAAATGGTTTCGGTGTAGCCGCCCACCGGGCGCGGGCGCGAAGCGCTGATGACCAAACCATCGGGAATCACAAAATCCACTGCATCGAGGACACCCGCGTTGGCGGGCACATCGGGGAACACATGCTTCAAGGCCACATAACAAGCGGCCACCGCAGTAGCGCGTGAGATGTTCACCGGACCCGCGCATTGCGCCGAGGTGCGTGAAAAGTCCAGCGTCAACCGGTCACCGGCCACGGTCATGTCGAGTGCAATCGTCAGCAGTTCGTCTTTCACGCCGTCGTTGTCCAGCACGTCTTCAAAGCTGTAACGGCCATCGGGCAGGCTGGCGATGTGCGAACGCATCAAACGCACTGCGCGGCTGCGCAGCTCTACCAAGGCTTGTGCCACTTTGGCGTCGCCGTATTCGTCCAGCAGTCCGTCCAGGCGCCGTGCGCCCAATTCGAGCGCTGCCAACTGACCGTTCAGGTCGCCCCACAGGCTATCGGGCAATCGGGTGTTGGCCCGCAAAATGGCCAGCACATCATCGTCCAGCACACCGCCGCGCAAGATCCGCACCGGCGGAATCTGCACCGCTTCTTGCCAGCACTCGGTGGCGGCTGGGTTGTAGTTGCCGGGCACCGCGCCGCCCACGTCGTGCCAGTGCGCAGCAGACGCCAAAAAGCAATACAACTGACCATTGCGAAAGCAAGGTTTGACCAGCTTGAAGTCGTTGGCATGCGTGCCACCTTCATACGGGTCGTTGAATAACCATACATCACCCGGCTGCATGCCGCCGCGCTCAGCCGCCACACGCATGGCCGCCCGCACCGCAAAAGCCATGGCACCTACAAACACCGGCAAGCCCGATTTGCCTTGGATCAGGGTGTCGCCGGTGACGGCGTCGTACAAGCCGTGGCAAGCGTCGTGCGCCTCGGCAATGATGGGGTTGAAGGCGCTGCGGTAGAGCGTCGCGTCCATCTCGTCGGCAATTTGTTCAAGCCGGCCGCGCAACACGGCCAAAGTCACGGGGTCCATGGCTGTCGCGGCAGGAGAAAGAGAATCGATCGGGTTCATGCGGGCTTTCTTCTTCGAAGCAGGGGCAACAAGCCGCCTGCATCGACCATGTCCATTAAAAAATCAGGTATCGGCGCACAGTCCAGACGCTGACCACAGGCGCGCATCACCACAGGCCCGTCGCCATCAAATCGCACCGCAATCCGTTCGTCTGCTTGGATTTGATCGGCTTCAGGGCATGTCAAAAGCAAAAGCCCCAAATTGAAAGCATTGCGAAAATAAAGGCCGCTGTAGGAAGGCGCAATCACCGCAGCCAAGCCCAGATGGCGCAGCACGCCAGAGGCCTGCTCGCGGGAAGAACCGATGCCAAAGTTGGCTCCGGCCACGATCACATCGCCCGCCCGAACGCCGGTAGCAAAGTCGCTTCGTACCGCCTCCAGGCAGTGCTGGGCAATGACATCCAGACCGTGCTTCATGTAAGCACCAGGGGCCAAGGCATCGGTGTCCACGTCAGCACCCAGACGCCACACCTTGGCGTTGTCAAATGCGCGCTGCGTCATGCCATCACCTCGCGTGCATCGGTGATGCGTCCGCGCAAAGCAGAAGCCGCGACCGTGTAGGGCGAGGCCAAATACACATTCACACTGGCAGGACCCATGCGGCCTTTGAAGTTGCGCGCGGTGGTCGAGATCACAGTAGAGCCTTCAGGGAAAGTGGCACCGTAGCCCGCACACGCGCCACAGCTGTTGGGCAGCACCGTGGCCCCGGCGTCCAGCAAGGTTTGCATCACACCTTCTTGCGTGGCCTGCGCTTGTTCACGGGCACTGGCGGGGGCCACCATCAGCTGCACACCCTGGGCCACATGCTTGCCTTTGAGCACCGAAGCTGCGGCGCGCAGGTCATCGAGTTTGGCGCCCGTGCAGGCACCGATGTAAGCGATATTGGGCAGCACATCAGCGAATGCGCCCACATCCCTTGTGTTGGCAGGGCTGTGCGGAGCCGCCACTTGGGGACTCAGGGCCGATGCGTCAAACCTGTAATCCTCAAATTCAGCGTCATCATCCGAGCACCACTGTTCGGCATTCACCAAATCAGCATCGCTCACGCCCACGCCGCGCAGGTATTGCAAGGTGGTGGTGTCGGCCGCAATCAAACCAACTTGCGCACCCATCTCGGCGCTCATATTGGACAGCGTCATGCGCTCGGCCATGGACAGCGCCTGGACCGCAGGACCGGCAAATTCGACCGCTTGGTATTGACCGCCGTTCATGCCAAAACGCCCCACCATGTGCAGCATCATGTCTTTGGCCGACACGCCCGATTGCAATCGGCCCGACCAGTGCATGCGCAAGGTACGCGGCACTTGCAGCCAAATTTGACCCGTCGCGCACACACCCAGCATTTCGGTGGCTCCGATGCCAAACATGTAGCAGCCAAATGCACCGCCAGTGGGCGAGTGGGAATCCCCACCCACACACAACATGCCAGGCTTCAGATGACCCCGCTCGGGCAGCACCACATGGCAAATGCCCTCGCTGTCGATGACGTGCGGCAATTGCCAGGTTTTGGCGGTGTCCCGGGTGATTTGGATGATCTTTTGGGCATCCGCGTCTTGGGCGGGTACATAGTGGTCGAGCACCAAAACGACTTTGTTTTTGTCCCAGATCTCAGCGCCCAGTTCGTCCAGCATGGGCTTCAAGCGACGAGGTCCTGACGAGTCATGGAACATGGCCAGATCGACCTTGCAGGTGACCAACTCACCGACCGCCACATGGCTTCGCCCGGCTGCACGGGCGATCAGCTTTTGGGCCAATGTTTGTGCAGGGTGTTGGCTCATTCAGGCTTGGCTCCTGCATACTGAACCACAGCCCGCCAACGCACAATTTCGCTGTCAACAAAGCGGGCAAACTCTTCGGGGCTGTTGCCCACGGGCGTGGCCCCTTCGTTTTCAATGCGGCGCCTGACCTCGGGCGACTGCACAGCGGCTCGCGCTGCATCGGCCAAGCGTTTGGTCAATTCAGGGCTCATGCGGCCGGGACCGAACAGACCAAACCAAGCGCTCGACTCGTACCCGGGCAAACTTTCGCCAATGGCTTGCACCTCTGGGTAAGCTGGCAAACGTTTGGCACTGGTAACGCCCAGCGCCTTGAGCTTGCCCGCCTTGATGTGCGCTTGCACATTGCCCACGGCTGCGAACATCAAATCCACTTGACCGGCCAAGACGTCTTGGACCGCTGGGGCGGTACCGCGATAAGGGATATTGACAATGAACACGCCCGACTGCATCTTGAAAGCATCACCAGCCATGTGCAGCGACGAACCCAAAGCGCCAATCGCAAAGTTGAGTTGTCCAGGCTTGGACTTGGCCAACGCAATCAGCTCTTTGATGTTGTTCGCAGGCACTTTGGGGTGAGCCACAAGCACCGAGGGCGATGTCGACACCATGGTCAAGGGCGTGAAGTCCTTCACCGGGTCAAAGGGCAGGCTGGGGTACAAAGAGGCATTGATGGCGTGGCTGGTAAAACTCATCAGCAGCGTATTCCCGTCCGGTGCCGCTTTGGCCACGGTGTCTGCAGCCAAGTTGCCGCCTGCTCCAGGGCGATTTTCCACCACCACCGTACGGCCCAGCTGAGGACCCAACACCTGAGCCAGTGTGCGCGCCATCGTATCGGTCGTGCCGCCAGCGGGAGCACCCACCAAAATTCGGATGGGCGGTTGCGACTGGGCTTGCGCACAACCCGCAAAGGCCAAGGCCGCACCCAAGGTCAATAAACGGCGAGAAATCATGGGACTTGTTGGCATGAAAACTCCTTTGAAAAAGAGAAGATGAATGGGATTGAGGTTGAACAGCACGGGCATTCAAATGGTTTGACCATGGGTCACATGCCCAGGTAAGCCTGCCTGAGGGTGTCGCTGGCCAACAATTCGCCAGGTGTTCCACTGAAGCGAATATGTCCGTTTTCCATCACATAAGCACGGTCAGAAATGTCCAGGGATTGGCCCACGTTTTGTTCCACCAATAAAATCGACAAACCGGTGCTGCGCAGTTGAGAAATAAGGCCAAACAACTCTTCGACCAACAACGGTGACAAGCCCAGAGATGGCTCATCCAAAATCAGCAAACGCGGCTCGGCCATCAATCCTCGGCCAATGGCGAGCATTTGCTGTTCGCCACCACTCAAGGTGCCTGCCAACTGGCTGACGCGCTCTTTGAGGCGCGGAAAGGTTTCGTAAACCTTGTCCAAGTTCTGAAGGCGTCGCGCTCGTCCCCGCGTGAAGGCTCCCAGCTCCAGGTTTTCGTGAACGCTCAAGTTCGGAAACACCTTGCGGCCTTCAGGCACATGAATCAGGCCACGAACCACCACTTGGCGGGAATGCAAACCGGTGATGTCATGCCCGTCAAACTGCACCTGCCCAGCGCGCGTGGCCACCAAACCGCTCAGGGTCAAATTGAGCGTGGTCTTGCCTGCACCGTTGCTACCCAGCAGCGCCACCAATTCACCCGGCATCACATGCAAATCGACACCGCGCAAGACTTCGACCACGCCGTAGCCTGACTTGATGCCTTGGACATTCAAGAGGGCGCTCATACCGTGGACTCCTGTGCAACATGCGCTGATTGACTTTGAGCCGCGCTCTTTTGCAAACGCTCCGCCGTGCCATGGCCCAAATAGGCCTCCACAACGGCTTGGTTGCGGGTGACCTCGGCGGGAGTGCCTTGGGCAATCAGTTGTCCTTGCGCCAGCACCCAGACCTCTTGCGCCAGGCTCATCACAGCTTGCATGACGTGCTCGATCATCAGCACCGTCACGCCGCTTTGGGCAATGCCTTGCACCACTGGGATCATCTCGGCAATTTCTTGAGGGTTCAGGCCTGCCAGCACCTCGTCGAGCAGCAACAAGCGTGGACGCGTAGCCAGTGCACGCGCCAGCTCCAAGCGTTTGCGGCCAGCCACCGTCAGGTCGCTGGCCAGCTTGTCCAGCTGTGGGCTCAGGCCTACTTGTTGGGCGACCGATTCGGCAAATTCAAGCGCCTTCGCGCGGCCTGGCAAATGCAAGTGGGCTCCCACCGCGATGTTCTCACGCACGGTTTGCGCCGCAAAGGGCTGCACGATCTGGAAAGTACGTGTCAGGCCCATGCGGGCATTCAGATGCGGCGGCTGGCCCGTGATCTCTTGACCGGCAAACACCACACGACCCGTATCCGGTGTCAAAAAGCCCGACATGAGCGCGAACAAAGTCGTCTTGCCCGCGCCGTTGGGCCCAATCAAGGCGCTCAGACGCCCTTGCGTCACCGACAGGCTCACGTTTTGCACGGCCTTCAAGCCGCCAAAGGACTTGTCCACGCCCTCGATCTGCAGCAGCGTGCTCATGATTTGTCTCCATCCGACTTGCTCCCGCGCAACCATTGCAACGGCGTGATGGTGCCCAGCCCCGCAATGCCGCGCGGCAAGAACATCACGATCACGATCAGCACCACGCCATAAATGACCATGTTGATGCCCGGAAGTTGCCCAAACAAATTGCGCGTGACATCGGCCAAGATGTGCAGGCTCACCGCGCCCAAGAGCGGGCCCCACAACGTGCCCATGCCGCCCACAATCGCCCCCACCAAGGCCTCGACCGAGGTGTGCGCCCCAAAGGCGATGCCCGGGTCGATGTACTGGAACACCTGCACATAAAACGCACCGCCTGCGCCCATCAGGCCGCCGGACAACACGGTGGCGATCAGCTTGACGCTGAAAGGGTTCACGCCAATGGCGCGGGCCGCGTCTTCGTTGTCTCGCACCGCCTGCAAGTAAGCGCCAAAGCGAGAGTGACGCAGCCACGCGGTGATGCACAGCGCCAGCGTGACCAAGCCCAGCATGAGCCAGATGAAACCGGCGCGGCTGCCAAATTGCATGTTCGCAGTCGACTCTTTGAGCGGCAGCATCATGCCCACACCCGCCCCGGTAAAGGGCACCGAGGTGGCCAAAATGCGGAACACCTCAGCAAAGGCCAGCGTGACCAGCGCGAAGTATGAGCCCTTGAGGCCATAGCGGAATGAGGCCGCGCCCACAAAGGCCCCCACACCCGACGCAAACACCATGGCCAGCGGCAAAGCGACCCAGGGGCTCAGGCCCCACTGCATTTGCGCGATGGCCTGCACGTATGCGCCCGTGCCAAAAAACAGCGCATGGCCAAACGAAAACTGTCCACCAAAACCACCCAGCACGTTCCACGCCTGCGACAACAGACACGCGTACAAAGACGTCATGACGAAGTTGAGCATCACGCCCGAATCGGTGAACAAGGGCACCGCCCCCACCAGCACCACAAACAGCACGATGTTGCGAAAGTCTTTCATGCCTTCGCTCCAAAAAATCCTTGTGGCCTCAGCAAAAGCACCGCAATGAAAATCACAAAAATACCCACTTGACCCAGGGACTCACCCAGCAGCAAACCGCCCAGCGACTCGACCACACCAATGAGCAAACCACCGAGCAAAGCCCCGGTAAAACTGCCCATGCCGCCCAACACCACGATGGTGAAGGCCACCAGCACAAAGCCGTTGCCCACTTGCGGGTTCACGTAATAGGCCGGCATCAAAAAGCAGGCTGCAGCGCCCAAACTGGCCAGGCCCAAACCAAAACACATGGCATACACATGGTCCACATCGATGCCCATCAAACGTGCGCCTTGCTTTTCTTTGGAGACAGCGCGGATGGCGCGGCCTAAATCGGTTTTTTCCACAATCAGTAAGAGCACAGCCGACACCACCAGTGCGCCAGCAAAGGACACCAGTTTGGGCAGTGCAATGAAGGCCGGGCCGATCTCGACCGTGGTCAAGGTGTAAGAGGTCTCGATGGTGCGGGTGTCGGATTTGAAAAACAGCAGCGCCAGGTTTTCGAGCACGATCGAGAGGCCCAGCGTGACCAACAAAATGTTTTCGTCCTTGCCGTGGCTGGCGCGGTTGATGACACCGCGTTGCAGCGCATACCCCAGAAAAAACATGGCCGGCACCATGATGGGCAGGGCCATGTAGGGATCGACCCCGAACTGTTGCTTCAACATGTACACGCCATACAGCGCCACCATCAATGACGCGCCATGCGCAAAATTGATGATGTGCAATACGCCATAAATGAGCGTGAGGCCCAGTGCGATCAGCGCATACACGGCACCTGTGGTGATGCCGTTGAGCATCGAAGGAAACAGGATGTTGAAGTCCAGCATCGGGGTCTTTCAGGTCTGCGCAGTTCAGCCCTTGAGCGGGAAAATCGGCTCAATCTCGCGGTAGTCGCGCGGCACAATCACCTTGATGTCGCCTTTGTGGACCTGGGTCATCAAAGGCTGTGCGCCCATGTTCTGGCCATTGACAAACTGCGTGGGGCCGTAGGGCATGATGTGGTTGGCGAACTTGCTCGCAGCCAGGGCGTCGATGATGGCGGCGCGGTCGGTGGACTTGGCGCGTTCGATCGCATCGGCCAACAAGCTCATGGCGGTGTAGGTCATGAACACTTCGTAGCTGAAGAACTGACCCTGTGCTTCCACGCGTTTGCGCAACTCGGCCGAGCGTTTGTCACGTGGATTGAACCAGTGGTTGCAGTCGATGATGCCGTTGGCCGCATCAGGAAACTCCTTGACGAACTTGTAGCTAGAAGCCGCGCCGCCCAGCACCGAGTAAATGGCTTTGGGCGTGATTTTTTGCTGCTGCAAGGTGCGCACCAACAAGGCGTATTCGTTGTAGTAGTTGGCCGGGATCAGGATGTCGGGGTTGACCTGCTTGATGCGCAGCGCGATGTTGTTGAAGTCACGCGTAGGGTTGGCGTGTTTGATGATTTCTTTGACTTCGTAACCATAGCCGGGCAGCTCTTTGGCCAGCAAGTTAGCCGTGCCTGTGCCGAACAGCGACTCTTCGTGCACGATCATCACCGTACGGGCGGGCTTGCCTGCGGCCGTGTTCAAAACGTGCAGGCTGGACACGGCCACTTCGGCGCATTTTCTGTAACCGGGGCCAAAGCGGAAAGTGTTTTTCAAGCCGCGCTCGACGATTTGGTCAGCCACGCCCACATCCACCACATGGGGCAGGTTGTATTTGGCTGCGGCTTGGGTGGTGGCCAAGCAAATGGCCGAGGCAAATGCCCCCACCACAGCACTGACACCCGCTTCATTCATCTTTTCAATTTCGGCTGCACCCGCTTGGGGGTTGGACTGCGCATCTCCCAGCATGGCTTCAATCTTGGCACCGCCCAAAGACTTGATGCCGCCAGCTTTGTTGATGTCTTCAATGGCCATCATCGCGCCCAAGCGACACTGCTGGCCCGAATAAGCCAAGGCACCGGTGACGGGGTGCAGCACACCCACTTTGATGGTTTTGGGCTGAGCGCCCCCCACCAACGGAAAAGCGAGCGCCGAGGCCGCAGCAGCGGACTGGCCCATGAAAGTGCGACGTGAGGTCATGAGAACATCCTTTAAGTAGGTCAATGAAAGTTGGCGGACAGCTCTTGGCTTACCCACACCTTGGCATCGATGCTGCCAACGCGGGATAACTGCATCTGGTATTCATACCGGTCCGGTCGGTACAAGCCATGCAGCCATTGGACGGGACGTTCGTCCACGTCATAAATCAAACGCCGCACCGCCAGCAAGGCCGATCCGACGGACACATCCAGATGCTGGGCCATGCCCACATCGGCCAGACGGGCCGAAATGGTTTGCTCGGCTCGGCCCACCTTGACGCCCGACTCTTCGAGGAGCACCAAAATGGGTTTTTGCGCCAGTTCACGCTTGCCAAAACCCGAAGAAATTGAATCGGGCACCCAGGTGGTGATGTGTGACAAGGGACCTTCGGGCGTGCTGCGCACGCGCTCGGCTTTTTGCACCAGAGCCGCGCTGTGCAGCTTGAGCGCAGCGGCCACGTCCACCGGGGCCCGCATGCACTCCACGCTGAGCACCTTCACCTTGGTGCGCATACCCATGGTGACCAAGTTCTCCAGCAAACCCGTCAGGCGTGCCTGCTGGCCCGTGGCCATGGTCGAGGCTTGCATGTGCACCTCTTGCGCACGCGCCGAAACGGGCCGTGTACCGCGCCCGGGCTCGCGCTGAATCAAGCCTTCTTCGGCCAGCTGGGACAAGGCCCGCCGAACCGTGACACGCGCCACACCAAATTGACCCATCAAAGCCATCTCGCCCGGCAAGCCATGGTCAAAGCGACCTTCGCGCAATTGCTCACGCAGCACCAGATAGATCTGGTGGTACTTGGGCAAAGGCAGATGGGCATCCATGATCTTGATGATTAAACAGTCCCATTGTCCTGTCAATAGGACATTCAAGTCTTATGCATAGAACATTTAATCAGTAGTTTCCCTAGGTTCACACGCTTTGGGGCTGCTGCCCTCACGCCCAAAGCTTCAGGCATACCGCAAGCGCAAATCCCTCTTGAGCAGTTTGCCACTCGGGTTTTTGGGCAGCGTGTCGGTGAACACCACGCGCTTGGGGCACTTGAAGCCAGCCATGTGCTCTGCGCAGTGCGCGATCACCGCCGCCTCGTCCAACGTTTGCCCGACCTTGACCACCACCACCGCCGTCACGGCCTCGACCCACTTGGGGTCGGGCAAGCCGATCACCGCCACCTCGCTGACTTGCGGCAGGCGGTAGATCATTTCTTCGACCTCGCGGCTGGCCACGTTTTCGCCACCGGACTTGATCATGTCCTTCTTGCGGTCCACCACGGTGATGTAGCCCTCCTCGTCGATGAGCCCCAAATCACCGCTGTGGAACCAATCGCCCTCAAACGAAGCTTTCGTGCGCTCGTCGTCGTGGAAATAGCCCAGCATCAGGTGTGGCGAGCGGTGAACGATCTCACCCACTTCGCCCACGGCCACGTCCTCCATGGCGTCGTTCACCACGCGGGTCTCGACGTTGCGCACCGCCTTGCCGCACGAGCCGGGTTTGCGCAGCTGGTCTTCTGGGCCAAGCATGGTGGCCAATGGCGCAATTTCGGTTTGGCCGTACAGGTTCCACAAACGCACATTCGGCAGGCGTGCTGCCAGCTCTTTCAGCACCTCCACCGGCATGATGGACGCACCGTAGTAGCCTTTGGCCAGTTGGACAAGCTTGGCCGGGTCCAGTAAAGGCGAGCGCAGCAACGCGATCCAAACCGTGGGCGGCGCAAAAAAACTGGTGATGCCGAACTTTTCGAGCATCGGCAGCAGGTTGTCGGGCGTGGGCTTGGCCGTGATCACATTGGTGCTGCCCATGTAAATGGCCGGGCCAAAGAACACATCAAGCTGGGCGCAGTGGTAGAGCGGCAGCGCGTGCAGGGCCACATCGGCCTCGGCAATTTCGGCATCGATCACGCAGCTGACGTACTGCCACAGCACCGCATCGTGCGTGAGCTGTGCACCTTTGGGCGAGGACTCGGTGCCGCTGGTGTAGACAATTTGCGCCACGTCGTAGCTGCCCAATTGCACATCGGGCAGCTCTTCTTGGCAGGCGGCCAGCGTGTCAAAACTGTGCATGCCCGCCACCGGCTGGCTCGGGTCTTCGGAGGGCAGCCAGATGAACTGCTCGACTTTCGTATCCAGCTTGCTGGCGGCCTGCGCCAGCTCGGCCAGGCCGCTGTCGGTGGCCAAGGTTTTGGCACCCGCGTGCCGCAAGATGTAGGCGACTTCTTCAGACTTGAGCATGAAGTTGATCGGCACCATGACCGCGCCTCGGCGGGCCAGCGCAAATCGCAAAGCGGCAAAACCGTGCGAGTTGCGGGCCAGCACCGCCACTTTCTCACCCTCGGCCACGCCCATGCGGGCCAGGCCTGCTGCCAGGCGCGTCACCAGCGCATCGAATTCGGCATAGGTCCAGGTCGTTGCACCGCACACGATACCGGTTTTAGCAGGCAAACGGACCGCGGTGCGGCGCAAAGCATCGGCAATGGTCTGGCGGCGAACGGCGGGGTGAAGGGTGGCGGACATGCTGAGGACTCCTGGATCGATATGATCAGCAGATTGAACATCAGACCCGCGAGATTTCCATTGGCACTTCCCCCACCCTCTCCCCGCAAACTGTCACACACGCGCACCGTGGTGTACCAAGGCTATGACCGCGAAGACGGCCTGTGGGACATCGAAGCGCAGCTGACCGACGTCAAGACCTTCGGCTTCCAGGTGCCCAACGAACGGCTTTTCCCAGGGGATGAGCCGATCCATAACCTCAAAATCCGCGTCACACTCGACAACAAGATGGTCATCCAGGACATCGCGACCTCCATGGACAACATTCCCCATCCCGAATGCGTCGGCGCGCCACACGGCATGCACAAGCTCATCGGCTGCACCATGGGCCCGGGCTGGCGCAAGGTCATCAACCAGCATGTGGGCGGCACCGAGGGCTGCACCCACCTGCGAGAAATGTTGTTCAATATGGCCACCGCCGCTTACCAGACCCTGCCTTCAGGCCAATGGCAGCGCCGCGAACTGGCAGGCCAGCCCCACCCCGAAATGACCCAAGCGCCGTATTTCCTGGGTCAATGCCACAGCTGGGCCTATGACAGCCCTACGGTACAAAGGGCGTATCCGATGTTTTTCAAGCCGAAGGCGATGGAGGGCACCGGAAACTGAGCAGGAGCACGCCTGCGATAATCTGCCACCTTCAAAGCGCATCTGCGCTTTTCTTTTACACAGCCTCTGGATCTACACCATGAACCGCTGCACTTTGGCCCTATTTGGGCGTGCTTTGCTTCGCCTTGACTTCATTCCCTCCGTTAACGCCATGGAGGCCGCATGAGCAAGAAGGTCTTCATCAAAACCTTTGGCTGCCAGATGAACGAGTACGACTCGGACAAGATGGCCGATGTGCTGGGCGCAGCACAGGGTTATGAGCCCACACAAGATGTGGATGAGGCCGATTTGATCTTGTTCAACACTTGCTCGGTGCGCGAGAAGGCGCAAGAAAAAGTGTTCAGCGATCTGGGCCGGGTGCAGCACCTCAAAGCCAAGGGCGTGCTGATTGGTGTGGGCGGTTGCGTGGCCAGCCAGGAGGGTGCCGAGATCATCAAGCGTGCGCCTTATGTGGACGTGGTGTTTGGCCCGCAGACCCTGCATCGCCTGCCCGAATTGCTGAACGAACGTGAGCGCAAGCAGCGCCCGCAAGTGGACATCAGCTTCCCCGAGATTGAAAAGTTCGACCACCTGCCGCCCGCCAAGGTGGAAGGCGCCACCGCCTTTGTGTCGATCATGGAAGGTTGCAGCAAATACTGCAGCTACTGCGTGGTGCCTTACACCCGGGGCGAAGAGGTCTCTCGCCCGTTTGACGATGTGCTGGTCGAAGTGGCCGGGCTGGCCGCACAGGGCGTGAAAGAGATCACGCTGCTGGGCCAGAACGTGAACGCGTACCGAGGCAAGATGGGCAACACGGCAGACATCGCCGACTTTGCACTGCTGCTGGAGTACGTGGCCGACATGCCGGGCATCGAGCGCATCCGCTACGTGACCAGCCACCCCAACGAGTTCACACAGCGGTTGATTGACGCGTACGAGAAGATCCCCAAACTGGTGAGCCATCTGCACCTGCCGGTGCAACACGGCTCGGACCGCATCTTGATGGCCATGAAACGCGGCTACACCGCCATGGAATACAAGAGCACGATCCGCAAGCTGCGGGCGATCCGCCCCGACATGTCGCTCAGCAGCGATTTCATCGTAGGCTTCCCTGGAGAGACCGAGGACGACTTCAACAAGATGATGAAGCTGATCACCGATGTGGGTTTTGACACGAGTTTCAGCTTCATCTTCAGCCCCCGGCCCGGCACGCCTGCGGCCAACCTGCACGACGACACGCCACACGCCGAAAAGCTGCGCCGCCTGCACCACCTGCAAGCGACCATCGAAGAAAACGTGCAGCGCATTGGGGACAGCCGTGTGGGCACGGTGCAGCGCATTTTGGTGGAACGCCCTTCACGCAAGGACGCCGCCGAATTGGCCGGCCGCACCGAGTGCAACCGGGTGGTCAACTTTCCCGGCGGCCCGAACATGGACCGCCTGATCGGTCAGATGGCCGATGTGCGCATCACGCAAGGCCTGTCGCACTCCCTGCGGGGCGAGTTGGTGATCAAGGACTGATCAGCTGGGGGGTTTCAGGATTCGCGCCCGACTTCGCGGATGTAGCGGCGGTAGTCGCCATGCGGTATGGGTGTGCAGCCCTCCATCGGGCGGTTGTACACATAGGTCTGCACCGGCTGGCCTTGCAGCGGACCACTGACCACCGACACCAGCTCTCGCCAGTAGTGTGATTCGGCGCGGTCACCGGGCACCACGCCTTCCACCCCATCCAGACGAGCCAGGTGTGCGTCATTGACTTCATAGACTTCGCCCGTGACGTGGCCTTCTCCTGGCAGCAAGCCGGGGTAACGCCCAAGGTCGAACAAGCGGCCAGGCACTTGGGCAGGGCCGATGAAGCGGGCACCATGCATTTCGGCTTCCAAGCGCAAACCAGGCATCAGGGTGCCGTAAATAAAGAGGTAAGTCATCTGTAGATGGCCTGAGGTGATCAACGCGGCATGCCGGGGAAGCCCCCGCCGCCGCCCATCATGCCTTTCATGGCACCCATGCGTTTCATCATCTTCATCATGCCGCCGCCGGACATTTTTTTCATCATGTCCTGCATCTGCTCAAACTCCTTGAGCATGCGGTTGACGTCTTGCACCTGAACGCCCGCGCCCGCTGCAATCCGGCGCTTGCGGGTGGCTTTGATCAACTCAGGTTTTTTCCTCTCTTGCGGCGTCATGCTGTGGATGATGCCTTGCTTGCGACCAATGTCTTTTTCGACCTTGTCCATGTCCATGGATCCGGCCTTGGCCGTCAGCTGGCTGGGCAATTTGTCCATCAAGCTGGACAACCCGCCCATTTGTTTCATCTGTTGGATCTGCGCCAAAAAGTCGTTCAGATCAAAACTGCCACCGCTTTTGACCTTGGACGCCAGCTTTTGTGCGGCTTCCATGTCCACACCAGCCGTGACTTGTTCGACCAAGGCCACGATGTCGCCCATGCCCAGCACCCGGCCCGCGTGGCGCTCGGCGTCGAAGACTTCGAGGCCGTCAATCTTTTCGCTGGTACCGGCAAACTTGATGGGCACACCCGTGATCTGGCGCACCGACAGAGCAGCTCCACCGCGTGAGTCGCCGTCCAGCTTGGTCAGCACAATGCCGGTGAGCGGCAAGGCGTCGCTGAACGCCTTGGCAGTGTTGGCCGCGTCCTGACCTTGCATGGCATCCACCACAAACAGGGTTTCAACAGGCTTTAATTCAGCGTGCAGCGCCTTGATCTCCGCCATCAAGGCTTCGTCAATCGCCAGGCGACCGGCGGTGTCGACCAGCAACACGTCAAAAAAATGCTTGCGGGCGTAGTCAATGGCGGCGCGCGCGATATCGATTGGCTTTTGGTCAGGCGAGCTGGGGAACCACTCGGCCCCTGCTTGGGCAGTTACAGTCTTGAGCTGCTCAATCGCGGCGGGACGGTAAACGTCCCCCGAGACCGTCAACACTTTCTTTTTACGCTTTTCGATCAGGTGCTTGGCCAGCTTGGCGGTGGTGGTGGTTTTACCGGCACCTTGCAGACCGGCCATCAGAATCACGGCGGGCGGCTGTGCGGCCAGGTTGATGTCCGACACGCCCTCGCCCATGGTGGCCGCCAACTCGCGGTTGACCACCCCCACCAAGGCCTGACCGGGCTTGAGTGAGCCCATGACCTCTTGGCCCAGGGCTTTTTCCTTCACACGGGCAATGAAGTCACGCACCACCGGCAAGGCCACATCGGCCTCCAGCAGAGCCATGCGCACCTCGCGCAGCATGTCCGCCACGTTCGATTCGGTGATGCGGGCCTGTCCGCTGAGGGTCTTGACGAGGCGTGAAAGTTTGTCGGTCAGGGCGGAGGCCATGGGGGAATCCAGAAAAAACCGGTTCAGCGTGATGGCGAAGCCCCAGTGACTGCGCCCGAAAGGCTAAACTCGGCTCCATGATTTTAGCGAGTGCGCCTTTCTGGACGCTGCCCTTCTCGGCATTGGCAGCATTGACCTATGCTTTGCCCGCCCTGGTGCCCAGTCGCCTGAGCGATGTGCATGCCCGCCGCCTACTCTGGCTGGCTTGGGCAATGCATGCCGTCAGTTTGCTGGCCCTCCTGATGGGCCCCGTGCGCTTCGGTTTTGCGCCAGCTTTGTCGGTCACCGCTTGGTTGGTGGTCACGGCTTACATGATCGAGACCCAGTTTTTCCCCAAATTCAAAGCCCGTTGGGCAATGGGTTGTTTGGGTTCTGTCACCGTGGCGCTGGCTTGGTTCTTTCCGGGCACGCTGCTGACCAGCCAAGCCTCGGCTTGGCTGCCTTTGCACTTTGCTCTGGGTTTGTCGGCCTACGGCATGTTTGCGGCTGCTGTGGTGCATGCCTGGATGATGACCCGCACCGAGCAAGACATTCGCCAAGCGCACGAAGGGTCCAGCGGCTTGCCTTTGTTGACGCTGGAGCGCCTGACTTTCCGTTTTGTGACTGCTGGCTTTTTGCTGCTGACGGCAACCTTGGTCGCCGGCGCCCTGTTTGGTGAAGCCCTCTATGGCCAAGGTCATACCGAATGGCGTTGGGATCACAAACGGGTGTTCGCTTTGTTGTCATGGCTGACTTTCGCCACTTTGTTGGTGGGCCGTAGCCAATGGGGATGGCGTGGTCGACGCGCCGTGCGGGTGCTCTACATCGGCGCAGGTTTGTTGTTGCTTTCTTACGCAGGTTCGCGGTTTGTCTTGGAAGTCTTGATTGGGCGCGCTGTATGAAATACCTGATTTGGCTGCTGGTCATATTGGCCGCGATTTGGGCTTTCAAGCGCAGCCGAAGAGCCGTCAACCCACCCGCCGAAAAGGCGACGCCCCCCGCTGGCCCCGCCAACATGGTGGGCTGCGCCCATTGCGGGCTTCATTTACCGCAAGAAGAAGCTGTCACCGGGGAAAAAGGCCTGTACTGCAGCACCGAGCACCGGGCAGCTGCTCTGGACCGTAACCCTGCTTGAACCCTGTTGGTCTGCTCCTCCGTCCATGCTGCAGAATTTTTTGTCAGCGGCGTTGACCATCCTTGAACGGAGACACCATGTCTTTTCCGTCCGATGAACCCACCGCGCTCTGGCAGGATGGTTGGTATGCGCCGGCGCAGCGGATGGACTCCCCCAACTTTGGCGACAGACCCAAAGGAGCATGCATTGATTTGGTGGTGATCCACTCGATCAGTCTGCCGCCCGGCCAATATGGTGGTCAAGAGGTACAAGACCTGTTCACCAACCAACTGGACTGGGACGCTCACCCTTATTTCTCGCAAATGAGGGGCTTGCAGGTGTCCGCTCATTTCTTCATTCGAAGAGATGGCGCCTTGATCCAGTTTGTCAGCGCCAACGACCGGGCTTGGCATGCCGGACAGTCCGAGTACCGTGGACGGTCCCAATGCAACGACGACTCCATCGGCATTGAACTGGAGGGCCTGGAAGGCGATATCTTCACAGAAGCACAATATCTGCAACTGGCACGCCTTTGCCAAGACTTGCGAGGCCCTTACCCCATTGCCCATGTGGCAGGGCATGAACACGTGGCTCCTGAACGCAAGCAAGACCCCGGGCCCGGTTTTGCTTGGGAACGCTTTAAACAGCTATTGAAATTCCCGGATTCGTACTTTCCCTAGGAATTTAAAGCCACAGTTGGAAAAAAATATTTTTCAACTTTTTACATTTGTGGGGCGGCTCCATGACTTTCAATGGTCAACTTCAAAAGTCAAAACCCTTCTCTTAAAAGCGATTGAAGGACAAAGCTTGTCCAAGGCCACACCGTTATTGGCTTTGCGTCCAAAAATGCTGTTTTCAAAGCGTTTGCAGTGACTTTTTTCAGCTTATAAAAAAACTCTCAACGACCTGTTTTCCAGCCATGGCTCGCCAGCGCTCAAAAAGCATCGGTACACTACCTGTAGTGGCTTGCAAGGGTCGCAGACACCAGATATAGTGTCTGAAACAAATTTTGACAATTGAAGTTACAACCAGGCTCAAGCACTTGTTAACGCCCTAAAACAGACCACAAATTAGAAAAAAACCATGCAAACAGAACTCAACGTTTCATCTTCTGCATCTGGCCTGATGAACCAGCCCATGTCTGACCGTGCGGGCCAACCCTCCACGCAAAGCCTGAACCAATACCAAATCATTCGTCGCAACGGTGCGGTCGTTCCTTTTGAGCCCAGCAAAATTGCAGTAGCCCTGATGAAAGCCTTTTTGGCTGTGCACGGCACACAAGGTGCCGCATCGGCCAGCGTGCGAGAAGTGGTCGAAGAATTGACACAAAACGTGGTTCGCGCACTGATGCGCTCACGTCCTGGCGGCGGTACGTTTCACATCGAAGACGTGCAAGACCAAGTCGAGTTGGGCCTGATGCGCAGCAGCAACCATGAGGTAGCGCGCGCTTATGTGCTTTACCGTGAGCGCCGTACCCAAGAGCGTGCCCAGCAAACTCAACAATCCACGCAGGCCACCCAAGAACCTGCGTTACACGTCATCGACCGCGGCCAACGCGTCGTCCTTGATCTGGGTTACCTCAAATCACTCATGGTCAATGCTTGCGCTGGCTTGGGCAAAGATGTGAGCCCCGAACCCATCGTCGCCGAAACCATGCGCAACCTGTACGACGGCGTGCCCATGGAAGAGGTTTACAAGGCGTCCATTTTGGCGTCGCGCACCCTGATCGAAAAAGACCCGGATTACACCTACGTGACCGCCCGTTTGCTGATGCACACCATTGCCAAGGAGATTTTGGGCAAGGAAGTACCTCAGAGCCAGATGGCCGAGGCGTACATCAACTACTTTCCTCAGTTCATCAAAAAAGGGGTTGAAAACGACCTGCTCGATGAAAAGCTGCTGCAATTCGACCTGAAGCAATTGGCCGCAGCCCTCAAGCCCGAACGTGATTTGCAATTTGATTACCTGGGCCTGCAAACCCTGTATGACCGCTACTTCTTGCACGTGCGCAAAACACGCATCGAGATGCCGCAGGCTTTCTTCATGCGCGTCGCCATGGGCTTGTCCCTCAACGAAATCAACCGTGAAGCCCGCGCCATCGAGTTCTACGAGGTCCTGTCGTCGTTCGATTTCATGTCGTCTACGCCCACCTTGTTCAACAGCGGTACTTTGCGCTCGCAACTTTCAAGCTGCTACCTGACCACCGTGCCCGACGACTTGGGCGGCATTTATGACGCCATCAAGGAAAACGCCTTGCTGTCTAAATTTGCGGGTGGTTTGGGCAACGACTGGACACCCGTGCGTGCCATGGGCGCCCACATCAAAGGCACCAACGGCGAATCACAAGGTGTGGTGCCGTTCCTGAAGGTGGTCAACGACACCGCTGTCGCGGTCAACCAGGGCGGCAAGCGCAAGGGCGCGGTCTGCGCCTACCTTGAAACCTGGCACCTGGACATCGAAGAGTTCCTGGAGTTGCGCAAGAACACCGGCGATGACCGCCGCCGCACGCACGACATGAACTCGGCCAATTGGATTCCTGACCTGTTCATGCGCCGAGTCATGGAAAAAGGCACTTGGACCTTGTTCTCGCCTTCAGACGTACCCGATCTGCACGACCTGTTCGGCCTGGCATTCGAAAAAGCCTATGTGGCTTATGAACAAAAAGCAGAGCGCGGCGAGATCAAGCCCAGCAAAACCATCCCAGCCACCGACCTGTGGCGCAAGATGCTGTCCATGCTGTTCGAAACCGGCCACCCCTGGATCACTTTCAAGGACCCTTGCAACGTGCGCTCACCCCAGCAGCACGTTGGCGTGGTGCACTCGTCTAACTTGTGCACCGAGATCACGCTCAACACCAGCGACACCGAGACCGCCGTCTGCAACTTGGGCTCAGTGAACCTGTCGCGCCACCTCAAGGACGGCGCGAACGGCAAAGTGATCGACCACGACAAGTTGAAGAAAACCATCACGATTGCCATGCGCATGTTGGACAACGTGATTGACATCAACTACTACGCCGTCAAGAAGGCCCGTGACTCCAACATGCGCCACCGACCTGTGGGGCTCGGTTTGATGGGTTTCCAAGACGCACTGTACGAGATGCGCACACCTTATGCGTCTCAGGCTGCTGTGGAATTCGCGGACCAATCGATGGAAGCGATTTGCTACTACGCCTACTGGGCATCCACTGAGTTGGCCAAAGAGCGCGGCCAATACGCCACTTACAAAGGCTCTTTGTGGGACCAAGGCATCTTGCCTTTGGACACGCTGAAACTGTTGGAGCGTGAGCGCGGTGGTTATGTGGAGGTTGACCGTTCATCCACTCTCGACTGGGACGCCTTGCGCCAAAAAATCGCCTCCGACGGCATGCGCAATTCCAACTGTGTAGCCATTGCGCCTACGGCCACCATCTCCAACATCATCGGGGTTGACGCCTCCATCGAGCCTTGCTTTGGCAACTTGTCGGTCAAGTCCAACTTGTCGGGCGAATTCACCGTGATCAACGGCTACTTGGTGCGTGATCTCAAGCGCTTGGGCCTGTGGGACGATGTGATGGTCATGGACCTGAAACACTTTGACGGTTCACTGCGCCCGATCGACCGTGTGCCCCAAGAAATCAAGTCGCTGTACGCCACCGCCTTTGAAGTCGAAACCACTTGGTTGGTAGAAGCTGCAGCGCGTCGCCAGAAATGGATCGACCAAGCCCAGTCTCTCAACATTTACATGGCTGGCGCATCGGGTAAAAAACTTGACGATACCTACAAACTGGCTTGGCTGCGTGGTCTTAAAACCACCTATTACCTGCGCACATCCAGCGCCACGCAAGTTGAAAAATCTACGGTGAATGCGGGCTCGCACAACGCCGTGTCATCCTCAGGCATGAACGCCGCGGAATCTGCAGCAGCAGCGTCTCAAGCGTCCATGAGCACATCGCCAGCAACCGACGTCAAGTTTGTGGCCATTGACGATGTGAGCTGCGAGGCTTGTCAGTGATTTGAAACGCATCGCACTTGGCTGTGATTGGCCAAATGCGATGCAATAGCACAACACTTCTTGTGGGTTGTTCGTCATAAAACGCATCACTGCTTTGCAATTTGTTGGCAAGCTTTCATAATTTAAGAACTGGAATTTTTATGCTCTCTTGGGACGATCAAGTCAAACCTGCTTTGCAACCCGCAATGCCTCCATTTTCTGGCGCAGACGCCTCTGCTGCCATGGCATCGCCGTCCTCGACTTCTGGTTCCACAACAGCAGCGCCTCGTCGCATGAATGCAGCAGACAAGCGCATCATCAACGGCCAGACCGACGTCAACCAGTTGGTGCCGTTCAAATACAAATGGGCTTGGGAAAAATACCTGGCCACTTGCGCCAACCACTGGATGCCGCAAGAAATCAACATGACCCGCGACATCGCCTTGTGGAAAGACCCCAACGGTCTGACCGAAGACGAGCGCCGAATGGTCAAGCGCAACCTCGGTTTCTTTGTCACCGCAGACTCTTTGGCGGCCAACAACATCACATTAGGCACCTACCGCCACATCACAGCACCTGAGTGCCGCCAGTTTTTGCTGCGCCAAGCCTTCGAAGAAGCGATTCACACCCACGCGTACCAATACATCACCGAGTCATTGGGTCTGGACGAAAGCGAAATCTTCAACGCTTACAACGAAGTCAAATCCATCCGTGACAAGGACGAGTTCCTGATCCCGTTCATCAACGTGATCATGGATCCCAACTTCAAGACCGGCACACAAGAATCCGATCAGACGCTTCTCAAGTCTTTGATCGTTTTCGCTTGCCTGATGGAAGGCCTGTTCTTTTACGTGGGTTTCACGCAAATTTTGGCCTTGGGTCGCCAAAACAAGATGACGGGTGCTGCTGAGCAGTACCAGTACATTTTGCGCGACGAATCCATGCATTGCAATTTCGGCATTGACATGATCAACACCATCAAGCATGAAAATCCACAGCTGTGGACCGCCGAGTTCAAAGCTGAAATCAAAGAATTGTTCTTGCATGCGGTTGAATTGGAATACCGATATGCCGAGGACACCATGCCACGCGGCGTATTGGGCATGAACGCCTCCATGTTCAAAGGCTACTTGCGTTACATTGCCAATCGCCGCGCCACTCAGATCGGTTTGGAGGCGCTCTTCCCCAATGAAGAGAATCCATTCCCATGGATGAGCGAAATGATTGACTTGAAGAAAGAGCGAAATTTCTTCGAGACGCGAGTCATCGAGTACCAAACCGGTGGGGCTTTGTCCTGGGATTGATCTTCTGAACACCCCCTCAATGCGCCCTCTCTTCAAGCCACACACCGCATTGCCTTCGGGCCATGCGCGTTGTGGCTTTTCTGTGTTCATGGTGTTGAGTTCTTGCTCAGCGCCATGGATCGCTTTGTGCAATCCAACAAGCACCAAGCGTTCCCTTTCCGTTGAGTTCTCAACTTGATCAAGGAGAAAATCATGGCAACTGCAAAAAAAGTAGCGGCAAAAAAAGCTGCTCCCGCAAAGAAGGCCGTTTCGGCCGCGAAACCTGCCGCTAAAAAAGTAGCTGCAGCCAAGAAACCAGCCGCTAAAAAAGCTGCGCCAGCTAAAAAAGCTGCTCCTGCCAAAAAAGCAGTCGCAGCCAAAAAGCCAGCAGCTAAAAAAGCAGCGCCCGCCAAAAAAGCAGCACCTGCTAAAAAAGTAGCCGCAGCCAAAAAGCCAGCAGCTAAAAAAGCAGCGCCCGCTAAAAAAGCAGCCGCAGCCAAAAAACCAGCGGCTAAAAAAGCAGCCCCCGCCAAAAAAGCAGCCCCCGCTAAGAAAGCAGCAGCCAAAAAAACTGCAGCCAAGAAGCCAGCTGCCAAAAAAGCGGTCGTGAAAAAAGCAGCCAAAAAACCAGCAGCAAAGAAGGCATCCAAAGCACCCGCTGCCCCTACTGCCCCTGCTGCACAAACGACTTTGAATCCACAAGCTGCCTGGCCGTTCCCTTCGGCCGCCAAGCCCTGATTCAACCGTCTGGCGTTAGCCACAAAGCCCATCACTGGCAACAGTGGTGGGCTTTTTCAATGAATGATCGTCACGAGTCAGGTCGCTATAACTCAAGGATAAAAGTTCAATAACCGGTAGTGGCTGAACACCAGTGAAGGATCGACTCTGACAGTCAGGGACCCATTCCAAACTTGGCCTGGTGACAAAGTCTCCGGCGCTTGCACTTCGTCAGGCAAGAAAATGCGACGAGCCACGGGGTTATTGGACCCGTCCAGCAATGTCAACTCCAAGGACGTCGTGGCCACGGTTAAGGGACCCGTGTTGCGAAGCGACCAATTCAACACGAATGATTGACCACTTTGCGCAAAACTCGCGCCCTCAATCTCCAAGGCTTTAGCGTTCATCCAAGGCTTCAATTGGCAATGAAGTGGGCGACATAAGCTTTCCAAAACAGGCTGACTGTTGGGCCACAAAGCAGCCATGGCGTGACGCTGGAAAAAGAAAAATTGCCCCATCAACAACAAAGCCAAGGCTGCCGCTGTGGCGTACTGCAACAAACGCGTTGGCGCTGGACCTGTTTCTTCAGGCCCTCGCACGGAGGGCTCATGCGTTGGAACTTGTGGTTTGAATGTGGCCAGCGCCTCAGAAAAGTCCATCAAGTCAGCGCTGACACCAGGGTCGAGTGTTGAAGCGGGACCCGAACGGTCCTCTCTCAGCAAAAGATCATCCAACGCCACTCGGCTGACCGGCTGGGCCAAAACTGGATCGGTGGCTTGGGCACCCAATCTGTCAGAGGCATGCGCCAGCAGAACCGGAGAGGCCGGCACATCCAAACCCGTGCCATTGAAAACCTCTTGGCACTTTCCGCAGCGAAGCCAACCATGGGCGGCTTGGATTTGAGCCGCATCTAATGCGTAGACAGTAGCGCAAGAGGGGCAACGAATGATCCTGGTCATGGAACGATTGTAGTCAGCCTCAGACCGCTGTCATGCTGGGTGGGACACACCTGTCATCAATATCCAGCCGTCTTGGGTATCGCTCACTTCGAGGAGAATCCAAGGGGCATAGGCAGCCTTCAACTCGTCAGCTTGACGTTCCAGAATACCGGCCAAAACCAAGGATCCGCCGGCCGCCACATGGGCGCACAACAGAGGTGCCAGAACCCGTAGCGGTGTGGCCAAAATGTTGGCCAAGACTGTTTGGTATTGGCCCTGGGCCTTGTCCGGCAGTCCGGCTCGCAAAACCACATGGTTGGCGACTGCGTTCAAATCGGTGGCGATCACAGCTGCTTCATCGATATCAACGGCATCGATGTCGGTAGCGCCGTACTTGGCCGCACCGATCGCCAAAATACCGGAACCGCAACCGTAATCCAAAACACGTTGGTCTTGCACACCATTCTGTGCAATCCACCGCAGACACATGCGGGTGGTCGGGTGAGTGCCCGTGCCAAAAGCCAAGCCCGGGTCAAGCCGGATGATCTGACGGGCTTGCGCAGGTGGCTCATGCCAAGTTGGAACAATCCAGAAATCAGAGGTGACCTCGACCGGTGCAAACTGCGACTGCGTCAAACGCACCCAATCTTGGTCCTCGAGCGTCTGAACCCCTAGCAACTGGCAATCTTCAAAAAAATCTTGCGCTGAGAGCAAAACAGCGGCTTCTTTGGCTGCAGCTTCTTGTGCGAACAAAGCCACCATGCGGGAGCGCTGCCAACCGTCTTTGGGTGGCGGCATGCCCGGCTCGCCAAATAAAGCCTGCTCAGCGGGTGTTTGGGCGTCCGCGTCCTCAACGGAAACACTCAAGGCATCCAGCGCATCGAGCGCATCGCTCAACACATCGACCCGGTCTTCGGGACACAACAGGCTCAGTTCGTACATATGTGATCAGCGTTTGCGCTGGCTCAGCCAGTGTTCCAAATAATGGATATTGGTACCGCCTTGCATGAACTTGGCATCCACCATCAACTCTCGGTGCAGTGGAATGTTGGTGTGAATACCCTCAATCACCGTCTCGTTCAAAGCAGTTTGCATGCGGGCCAAGGCTTGTTCGCGCGTATCGCCGTGCACAATCAATTTGCCAATCATGGAGTCGTAGTTGGGTGGCACAAAATAGTTGTTGTACACATGAGAGTCCACCCGAACACCTGGCCCACCAGGCATATGCCATGAGGTGACGCGACCGGGCGAGGGTGTGAACTTAAACGGATCTTCGGCATTGATCCGACATTCGATCGCATGGCCGCGAATCTCAATTTGGCGCTGTGTGAAAGGCAGTTTTTCGCCAGCAGCCACCATGATCTGGGTCTTCACAATGTCCACGCCCGTGACCCACTCGGTCACCGGGTGCTCCACCTGCACACGGGTGTTCATCTCGATGAAATAAAACTCACCGTTCTCATAGAGGAACTCGAAGGTACCTGCGCCCCGGTAATTGATCTTCTTGCAAGCGGCAACGCAGCGGTCGCCAATCTTGTCAATCAACTTGCGGGCAATGCCAGGCGCTGGCGCTTCTTCGATCACTTTCTGGTGACGGCGCTGCATCGAGCAATCGCGCTCACCCAAGTACACCGCATTGCGGTGCTTGTCCGCGATGATTTGAATTTCAACATGACGTGGGTTTTGCAAAAACTTTTCCATGTAGACCGCAGGATTGCCAAAAGCCGCACCGGCTTCCGCTTTGGTCATCTGCACCGCATTGATCAATGCAGCCTCGGTGTGCACCACACGCATGCCGCGGCCACCGCCACCGCCTGCGGCCTTGATGATGACCGGGTAGCCCACAGACTTGGCAATGCGCCGCACCTGTACCGGGTCGTCGGGCAACTCACCCTCAGAACCAGGCACACAGGGCACGCCAGCCCGGATCATGGCCTGTTTGGCCGAGACCTTGTCGCCCATGATGCGAATGGATTCAGGTGTGGGGCCGATGAATTGGAAACCGCTCTTTTCCACCCGCTCCGCAAAATCGGCGTTTTCACTCAAAAAACCATAGCCAGGGTGGATAGCTTCTGCATCGGTCACTTCAGCTGCCGAAATGATGGCCGGCATGTTGAGGTAACTCAAAGCTGACGAGGCGGGCCCAATGCAAACCGCTTCTTCTGCCAATTTGACGTACTTGGCCTCTTTGTCGGCCTCGGAATAGACCATCACCGCCTTGACACCCAACTCGCGGCAAGCGCGTTGAATACGCAGGGCGATCTCGCCACGGTTGGCGACCAGGATTTTCTTGAACATGAAATCCCCGATGCTTTATTCGACGATGAAAAGAGGCTGACCGTATTCCACGGCTTGGCCGTTTTCACACAGGATCTGAGTGACGGTGCCGGACTTATCGGATTCGATTTCGTTGAGGATCTTCATCGCCTCGATGATGCAAAGGGTGTCGCCTTCTTTGACCACGGAGCCAATTTGAATGAAAGGTGCAGAGCCAGGGCTCGATGAACGGTAAAAAGTACCCACCATTGGCGATTTCACCGCGTGGCCAGCGGCCGCTTCGGCCACCACAGGAGTCTCTGCAACGGGAGCAGCAGCAACCGCCACGGGTGCAGCCATGACAGGCGCGGCTTGTTGGAGCACCACGGGTGCAGCGACGCCCATGCTTTTGACAATGCGTACCTTGCCTTCAGCTTCGGTGATCTCCAACTCGGAAACATTCGAGTCAGACACCAAATCAATCAGTGTTTTAAGTTTGCGCAAATCCATAAGATCCTCCGATGCCTGAAATACATGTAATGGATCGAATTTACACTAAATTTCAATAAAGCCCCGCAAAATTATCTGTTCTTCACTGTCTAAGTACCCATCAAAGGCTACAGAACCACCATTCGGTGCCGTTCATCGGAGAGGCGACGACGTCAAGGCATTCAGGCGGCAGCCGCACGCCATTGGCTGAGATCATCATCTGTGAGTTGCCCCATCTTTTGTCGCCAAATGCTGCCATCTGCCTTGAAAAATACCGTAAATGGCAAACCACCCACCGCATTACCCAAAGATTTGGCCAAGTTTGTGCCTTCCAAACCAGCCAAACCAACCGGAAATGCCAAAGGTTGTCGCTCCAGAAAGCGACGCACGGCACTGGGCTGATCGATGGCCAAAGCCACCACTTGATGACCATTCGGGTTGTTCTCGCGCCAAAAGGCATTGATCATGGGCAACTCTTCAATACAAGGCGGGCACCAAGTGGCCCAAAAATTCAAAATCAAGGGTTTACCCCTGAATTGAGCCATGCTCAAGCCCTGGCCTGCCGGGGTTTCAAACTGTTGCAGCCACAAGGGATGGCTGGCGACTTGGGCCACAGGTTCAGGCTCATAACGCCACAGGGCCAAACCAACGCCAGCCACAGCAGCAGCCGCACCAGCACCCCAAATCAAATGACGCCTGGAAGCATCTGCATTGCGATTGTTCATGGTTTGATTTTCTTTCATGCCGCCAGCAGGCGCTTTAATGCGGCCAAATTCCCCCGGGGCGAGCGGCCTTGCAGATCGGGCAGCAAAGCTCCGCGCAGATCATCCAAGTCGTAGATTCGCAGGTGCACACCCACATCTTCGTTCAAGGCTTCACAAAAACTGTGCAGGCTCAAAACCTCGACATCGTCGCCGTGAAGGCCGCGAACGGTTTGCGCTTCATAGCGCTGGTTTTGGTTGATCAAGGCGATCTCGGCCGATTTAGGATCGTCGCAAAACAAGGCCAAATCCACGTCGCACAGGCGTGTGGCCCACCCTTGCCAAACCGCCCCACCCAAGTGCGGACGGAATTCACTCAGGCGTTCCATCCAAACCTGCGCCAATTCGCGCAAAGCCAACAACTCGGTGGGCTGCGTGTCGGCGCACAACAAGGCGATGTAGTCGCGCACCTCAGCCTCTACCACGTCATTGGTAGGCAAAGCCGTGCGCGCGGACAGGCCCAGCTCTTTCAGGGCGCGGTGCTTAGCCGGGCCAAAGGCCAAGCCTTCCTCCACCACCAGACGGGCGGCGGTAGCGGCAATTTCAAGGGCAAGATCGTTCATGCGGCAGATTGTGCCTGCCTGGATCGCCCCGAATGAAAAACGCCTTGCGGCCGCCTAAAATCAGACCATGCATATACATATCTTGGGCATTTGTGGCACCTTCATGGGGGGCCTGGCCGCGCTGGCCCGCGAGGCAGGGCATCGGGTCACCGGCTGCGACGCGGGCGTTTACCCGCCCATGAGTGACCAACTGCGGGCTTTGGGCATCGAGCTCATCGAGGGTTTTGACGCCGACCAGATGACCCTCCAACCCGACATGTACGTGGTGGGCAACGTGGTCAGCCGCGCCCGGCTGGCCGACGGCAGCCCCAAATTTCCGCTGATGGAAGCGATTCTGGAAGCCGGTGCGCCCTACACCAGCGGACCCCAGTGGCTGTCCGAACATGTGCTGCAAGGCCGCCATGTGCTGGCGGTGGCGGGCACGCACGGCAAAACCACCACCACCTCGATGCTGGCCTGGGTGCTGGAACAGGCCGGGCTGCAACCGGGCTTTCTGGTCGGTGGCGTGCCGCTCAACTTTGGCTTGTCGGCCCGGCTGGGCGGAGGTCAATATTTCGTCATCGAAGCGGACGAATACGACACCGCCTTTTTCGACAAGCGCAGCAAGTTTGTGCACTACCGCCCGCGCACCGCCATCCTGAACAACTTGGAATTCGACCACGCCGACATTTTTGACGACCTGGCCGCCATTGAGCGCCAGTTTCACCACCTGGTACGCACCGTGCCCGGCTCGGGCCGGGTGGTGGTCAACGGCCTGGAAGAAAGCCTGACCCGCGTGCTGGCGCAAGGCTGCTGGAGTGAAGTGCGCACATTTGGCAGCGCCGTCAGCGACTTTGTGGCCGAAGGCGAACCCTCCAGCTTCAAAGTGCTGCAGGCTGGCCAGCCTGTTGCCGAAGTGCAATGGGCGATAGGCGGCGTGCACAACCAGCTCAATGCACTGGCTGCCATCGCCGCTGCCGAGCATGTGGGGGTGAGTCCGGCTGTGGCGGCGCAAGCGCTGGCCAGCTTTGAAAACGTCAAACGCCGCATGGAAGTGCGCGGCAAAGTGAACGGCATCACCGTTTACGACGACTTCGCCCACCACCCCACGGCCATTCGCACCACCGTCAACGGGCTACGCCGTCAGGTGGGTGATGCACGCATCCTGGCCATCTTCGAGCCGCGCAGCAACACCATGAAGCTCGGCACCATGAAAGCCCAGCTGCCCTGGAGTCTGGAAGAAGCCGATCTGGCGTTTTGTCACTCGGGCGGTTTGGGTTGGGACGCCCAAGCCACGCTAGGGCCTATGGGTGATACAGCGCAAGTGGGCGCCAACATCGACGAAGTGATTGCCCAAGTGCTGGCTCAAGTGCAGCCCGGCGACCACCTGCTGTGCATGAGCAATGGGGGCTTTGGTGGCATTCACGCCAAGCTGCTCACGGCCCTCAACGGCTGAGTGAACGACGCGCCTTCACCGCATCCGACAGCACCTGCAAAACGCCTTCGCTGTCGTCCCAGCCAATGCAGGCGTCTGTGATGCTCTGACCGTAAGTCAGCTTGGAGACCTCGTGCTGACCGGGTGTGAATTTCTGGGCACCATCTTTCAGGTGGCTTTCAACCATGACGCCAAACACTTGGCGTGATCCACCGTTGATTTGCGCGGCGATGTCTTTGGCCACATCGATCTGCCGCTCGTGCTTTTTACTGCTGTTGGCGTGGCTGCAATCGACCATCAAGCTGGCGGGAAGTTTGGCGGCCTCCAATTCCTTGCAGGCAGCGGCCACACTTTCGGCGTCGTAGTTGGGCGCTTTGCCACCGCGCAAGATCACATGGCAGTCTTGGTTGCCTTGGGTCTGCACGATGGCGACCTGACCGTTCTTGTGCACCGACAAAAAATGGTGACCACGGGCAGCGGCCTGGATCGCGTCGGTCGCGATTTTGATGTTGCCGTCGGTACCGTTCTTGAAGCCAATGGGGGCTGACAAGCCCGAAGCCAACTCGCGGTGCACCTGGCTTTCGGTCGTGCGGGCACCGATGGCACCCCAGCTGATGAGGTCACCAATGTACTGGGGCGAGATCACGTCCAAGAACTCGCTGCCAGCAGGCAGGCCTTGGCGGTTGATCTCGATCAACAACTGGCGTGCGATGCGCAGGCCTTCGTCGATCCGATAGCTCTCGTCCAAATAGGGGTCGTTGATCAGGCCCTTCCAGCCCACAGTGGTGCGCGGTTTTTCGAAGTACACGCGCATCACGATCTCCAAAGAGTCCGCGTATTTGTCACGCAGCGGCTTCAAGCGGCGAGCGTAGTCTAAGGCCGCTGCCGGGTCGTGGATAGAGCAAGGACCCATGATGACCAACAAGCGGTCGTCTTGGCCATGCACGATCTTCTGAATGGCTTTGCGGGTTTGGGAAATAAGGGTCTCGGTGGCCGTGCCAGCAATCGGGAAAAACCGAATCAAATGTTCTGGCGGTGGGAGCACGGTGATGTCCTTGATGCGTTCGTCGTCGGTCTGACCTTTGCGGTCGGCGGCATTCGGATACCAGCTCTCGGGGGCTGCGGTTTTGGCGTTCATCGTGAAGTCCTCAATTGAAAAACAGGTGAAAAAAAACCGCCGGGCTTTGGGGCTCCGGCGGTGTGTATCGAGATATTCGGGTGCTTATGCGCTCGCCTCTCGTCCGCCGGGGACTGAGAACCAAAAGTAAAAAAAGTAAAAAGCAAAGCGGGAAGTCATGGGATTCAATGTAGCACAGCTTGATGACGGTTCATGACAGAGGCATCCGGGGACAAACCCGAAGCCCCATTTTCAGAATCAGGCCGTGCCCCCAACCGTGAGTCCATCGATGCGCAAGGTGGGTTGGCCCACACCCACTGGCACGCTCTGGCCCTCCTTGCCGCAGGTGCCCACCCCCGAGTCGAGCTTCATGTCGTTGCCGATCATGCTGATCTTTTTGAGCGACTCAGGGCCGCTGCCAATCAGCGTCGCGCCTTTGACAGGGTATTGAATTTTGCCGTTTTCCACCCAATAGGCTTGGCTGGCCGAGAACACAAATTTGCCGCTGGTGATGTCTACCTGCCCACCTGCGAAGTTGGTGGCATACAGGCCTTTTTTGATGCTGGCCACAATTTCTTCGGGGCTCTTGTCGCCGCCCAGCATGTAAGTGTTGGTCATGCGCGGCATGGGCACATGGGCATAGCTTTCGCGGCGGCCGTTGCCCGTGGGCTTGACACCCATCAAGCGGGCGTTCATCGAATCTTGGATGTAGCCACGCAAGATGCCGTCTTCAATCAACACGTTCTTTTGGCTGGCATGGCCTTCGTCGTCCACATTGAGCGAGCCACGGCGGTCGGCCATGGTGCCGTCGTCCAGTACTGTGACGCCTTTGGCTGCTACGCGCTGACCGATGCGGCCGCTGAAGGCACTCGAGCCCTTGCGGTTGAAATCCCCCTCCAAGCCATGGCCCACAGCTTCGTGCAACAGCACACCGGGCCAGCCATTGCCCAGCACCACCGTCATCTCGCCTGCAGGCGCAGGGCGGGCTTCGAGGTTGATGAGCGCGGCTGAGACGGCTTCTTGCACATAGGTCTCGACCATGCCGTCGTCAAAGTAGGCCAGGCCAAAGCGGCCACCGCCGCCTGCGCTGCCCACTTCACGGCGGCCGTTTTGCTCGGCAATCACCGTCACCGACAGACGGATCAAGGGGCGCACATCCGCAGCCAAGGTGCCGTCGGCGCGGGCCACCATGACCACGTCGTACTCGGTCGCCAAACCGGCCATCACCTGCACCACTCGCGGGTCTTTGGCCCGGGCGATTTTCTCAACACGGCCGAGCAAGTTCACCTTGGCGGTGCTGTCCAAAGTGGACATCGGATCGAGCGAGGGATAGAGCGAACGGCTGGCCGAAATTTTGCGCGTGGGCACCTTGATGCGTTTGTTTTGCGTGGCCTGCCCGATGGTGCGGACCGTCATGGCCGCGTCCATCAAAGAGGCCACGGAGATATCGTCTGAGTAAGCAAAGGCTGTTTTTTCACCAGACACCGCACGCACACCGACACCTTGGTCAATGCTGAAGCTGCCGGTCTTGACAATGCCCTCCTCCAAGCTCCAACCCTCAGAGCGGGTGTACTGAAAATACAAGTCGGCGTCATCAACTTGGTGCGCCTGGATGGCGGATAGCGCTCGACTCAGGTGGCTTTCATCCAAGCCAAAGGGTTCAAGCAAGAGGGACCGGGCCGTGGCCAAGCGTTCGATGGTGGGTTCGCGTGAAATCATGGAACACATTGTAGGCAGGCTTCAAGACCCTTGCCCAAGCAGGTGGGGCCACTTTGGGTTCGCATGGCTTGGCAGCCTAAGGGACGCATTGCCCAAGTCTCAGCGCTGGCGCATCAGTTGAATGAGTGCCGCATCGTCCAACTGGTCCCAGCCCTGAGCCATCGCCTGTGCAAACAGGTCCCGCGCCAAACGGCCCAGTGGTGGGTCGTACGCCACTTCATCAGCAGCAGAAACGGCCAAACCCGTGTCCTTGGCCAGCAAACTGACGTGCGCTCGGGGTTCAAAGTCTCCGGCCAAAGCCCGTCGCATGCGGTCAGTACCTATCCAACTTTGACCACTGGAAGCCTCAATGACCGACATGGTCACAGCCGGGTCCAGCCCCAAACGCTCTGCTAAAGCCAAAGCCTCGGCTGCCCCTGCCAAGTTGACGGCGGCCAGCAGGTTGTTGACCAATTTGGTGCGCGCGCCATCCCCCGCCCGAACGCCCACGCGAAACACCTGCTGACTCAAAGCCTGGAGCAAATTCTGGCTCCGCTGCCAGACGGGCTCAGAACAGGCCACCATCAGGCTCATGGACCCTTGTCTGGCCCGCAACGGGCCACCCGACATGGGCGCGTCAATGCAATCTACGCCACGTTGTGCCAAACGTTCGGCTTGGTCTTGCACGGTCTTGGGTCCCAAAGTGGGGCACAACATGACCGTTTGACCTGGCTTGAGGTCAAAACCCGCGCCATCAGCACCCCATAAAACAGCTTCGGTTTGGGCCGCATCCACCACGGCAATCAACATCACTCCGTCAGGTGCCAAACTGCGGACAGCTTGCACAGGCGACGCAAATGACAACGCACCCTCAGCCACAGCCTTGGCTTGGGCCTGCACATCCGTGTCATGAACACCCACCGACCAAGCCAATTCGCGCAGCCGGGCCAACATGGCACCGCCCATATTGCCTGCACCAACGACCACCACAGATAATGAATTGCTCATGTTTGTACCAGTTGTTTCGATTTGGCAATCGACATCAAAATGCCCAAGGCCAAGCCCAAAGTGACCATGGCTGTTCCACCGTAACTGATGAAGGGCAAAGGCACACCGACCACCGGCAAAATGCCGCTGACCATGCCCATATTGACGAACGCGTAAGTGAAAAATATGGTGGCCATGCTGCCGGCCAGCAAGCGGCTAAACAATGTGGGCGCCTGCATCGCAATGACCAAGGCGCGGTAGATCAAAAAGAAAAAACACGTCAGCAGGACCAAGCCCCCAAGCAGTCCAAACTCTTCACCCAAGGCCGCAAAAATGAAGTCAGTGGTGCGCTCTGGAATGAACTCCAAGTGGGTTTGCGTTCCCTGCATGAAACCCTTGCCCCACAGACCTCCTGAACCAATCGCGATCATGCCCTGAATGATGTGGAAACCTTTGCCCAATGGATCTCGCCCGGGATCCAGCAAGGTACAAACCCTTTGCCGTTGGTACTCGTGCAACACATGCCAATCAACGCCCGGCTTGCACAAGCTGGGCTCCATGATCACCAAAACAACAATACCGACAACGCCCGAAAAAACAGGCGGCAAAATCCAACGCCAATTCAAACCTGCGAAAAAAATCACCGCCAAACCAGCAGCCAGCACCAGCAAAGAGGTTCCCAAATCGGGTTGTTTCATGATCAAGCCAACAGGGACCAGCAAAATCAGCAGCGCGATAGCGAAATCAGACATCCGCAGCTGTCCTTCGCGCTTTTGAAACCATGCGGCCAACATCAGCGGTAAAGCAATTTTCAGAATCTCGCTGGGCTGAATCACCACCCCCAAATTGATCCAACGGGTTGAGCCTTTCTTGGTGATGCCAAAAAGCGCCACAGCCACCAGCAACAGCACGCCAACCGCATAAATAGGCAAGGCCCAAGCCATCATTTTGGAGGGTGGAATTTGCGCCACCACCATCAAGATCACACCTGCTATCAGCATGTTGCGGCCATGGTCAACAAAACGGGTACCGTGGTCAAAACCGGCTGAGTACATCACCAAAAGACCCAAGCCCACCAACAAACCCACAGCCATGGCCAGTGGGCCATCAAAGCCCTCAAACAAGCGCCAAACTTGCTGGAGCAACGTAGGCTTTTGAAAAACAGAACCCTTGGCCAAGGGTGGTTGTCGGGCAATCATAAAGAGCAATGATTCAGGCGAACTCGCCTTTGGGGTCACGGCCCATCAAGGCCTGCACCGCCTCTTGCGGGCTGCACGCCCCATCCAGCAAGGCCACCACTGCAGCGGTGATCGGCATGTCAACGTCCAGCAACTGGGCCCTTTGCATCACTGTGCGGGCACTGTAGACGCCTTCCGCTACGTGCCCCAAAGAGGACACGGCTTGCGCCAAAGTTTGTCCTTGCGCCAAGAGCAAGCCAACTTTTCGGTTGCGGCTCAAATCACCCGTGGCTGTCAACACCAAATCACCCAAACCGGACAAGCCCATAAAAGTGTCGGCCTGCGCCCCAAGGGCTATGCCCAAACGGGTCATCTCTGCCAATCCCCGGGTGATCAGGGCAGCCCTTGCGTTGAGGCCTAAATTCAAACCATCGCACAGGCCGGTGGCAATGGCCAAAACATTCTTCACCGCACCACCCACCTCCACACCCACCATGTCTTGGTTGGCATAAACGCGCAAGGAAGGGCCATGGAATGCGTTCACCATCGCATCGCGCACGCCGGCATGGGGGCTGGCGGCGACCAACGCTGTTGGTTGTTGGCGGGCCACTTCCAGCGCAAAACTGGGGCCACTCAAAGCCCCCGCTTGGAGCTTGGGCGCCACTTGCGCTTGAACCTCGTGCGGCATCAGACCCGTACCCGACTCAAAACCCTTGCACAGCCAAGCGACTGGCGCATCCGCACCAGCCAAAGACGTCAAGACGTCCCTCAAACCAGCCATCGGTGTGGCCACCACCACCAAACGAGGCGCATTGCCAAGCCATCCAGTGCTGGCGAGTGGCTCAGATGAAATCCGAACAGACTCCGGCAAACGAACACCGGGTAGATAGCGGTTGTTTTCACGGGACTGCTGCATGGCGAGCGCCTGCGCCTCATCCCGAACATGCAGAACCACCTGATGACCTGCTGGGTGGCGGTTGGCCGCCAAGGCCATGGCGGTGCCCCAAGCGCCGGCACCAATCACGCTGATGTGCATCACGGGGTGTCCGGCTAAATCATCTCTTTATTGGGGCAAAGAACCGGCTTGCTCTGCCTGTTGCAATTGCTGCTGCTCGTACATGGCTTGGAAGTTGATTTCGGCCAGATGCACGGGCGGAAAACCTGCACGAGTGATCAAGTCGGCCACGTTGCCACGCAGATACGGGTAAACGATTTGTGGGCAGGCGATGCCCATGACAGGACCCATTTGCTCTTCGGGGAGATGGCGAATTTCGAAAATACCACCCTGTTTGCACTCCACCAAAAACACCGTCTTATCATCGATTTTGGTGTGCACAGTGGCCATGACACAGACTTCAAAAACACCATCAGCCACGGGTGTGGCTTCAACGCCCAACTGAATGTCCACGCTGGGTTGTTGTTGATCGAGCAAGATGGCCGGTGAGTTGGGCTGCTCCAATGAAGCCTCTTTCAAGTAGACACGCTGGATCTGAAAAACAGGCGCTTGAACTTCGGTGTTGGAGGTGGCTGCGGTATCGGTCATGGTATTTCTTTGAAAAAAAGCCTCGGGAAGATCCCGGACAAATAAAAATGGAGATTATGAGGGAAGCACGGTGGGCACAGCGTCCAAAAACGCGGCCCCATACAAAGCGATAAGCCTGAAGTCAGGCCGCTTGCAACAAGGCTTGGAGGCCACCTTTGGCATCCAGCGCCATCAGATCATCACAGCCGCCCACATGGGTGGCACCAATGAAAATTTGGGGCACTGTGCGGCGACCTGTGGTTTGCATCATGAAATCGCGTTGCACCGGATCGGTGTCGATGCGAATTTCTTCGATTTGCTCAACGCCTTTGGCCTTGAGGATTTGCTTGGCACGTGTGCAATAAGGGCAGACGGCTGTGGTGTACATCTTGACGGCTTGCATATCGGAACCTTGGGTTATGGGTCAATATAAATTGAGGGGAAAATCAGGCTTTTTCGGTGGGCATGCTGGCCGCCACCCAAGCACGAAGGCCACCAGACAAGGATTGGACATTGTCATAGCCCAACTTGCGCGCTGCCGCAGCGGCCCGAGATGAACGCGCACCCACTTGACACACCATGATCACATGGGTGGACTTGTTCTTGACCAACTGGGCCAATTTTTCGTCGACCTGGGCCAAAGGCAAATTTTTGGCACCGATGACATGGCCACGCGCGAACTCATCGGGCTCACACACATCGATCACCACCGCCTTTTCGCGGTTCATCAGTTGCACCATGGCTTGGGGATCCAAGCCACTGCCTTTGGTCAACGCAGGCAACATCAAAGCGACGCCCGAGGCCACAGCCACCAACAACAACATCCAGTTTTCGAGGAGAAAGTTCACAAATCAGACCTTTTGGGGCAAAAAAAACAAAGGCCTGTCAGTAGGCCGCCAGCCCGGATTCTAAAATGGACAGCTTAAACCTTGTCTTCACACCCTAAAGCGCCCTTTATCACCATGTACAAAATTGTTCTCATTCGCCATGGCGAGTCCACTTGGAACCTGGAAAACCGATTCACGGGCTGGACCGATGTGGACCTGACCCCTACCGGGGTGAGCCAAGCCATGTCGGCAGGCCAACTGCTCAAAGCCGAAGGGTGGGACTTTGATGTCTGCTTCACATCGGTGCTCAAACGGGCCATTCACACACTGTGGTTCGCTCTGGACGAAATGGACCGCACTTGGCTGCCCGTGGTCAAGGATTACCGCCTGAACGAGCGCCATTACGGCGCTTTGCAAGGCCTCAACAAAGCCGACATGGCCAAAAAATTTGGCGAAGACCAAGTCTTGGCTTGGCGACGCAGCTACGACACACCGCCCCCCGCTCTGGAGGCCAGTGACCCCCGTTGCGAACGGGGTGACCGCCGTTATGCCCATGTTGAACCCCATAAACTGCCCCTGACCGAATGCCTCAAAGACACCGTGGCCAGGGTGCTGCCCTGCTGGAATGACACCATTGCCCCTCGCATTCGGAATGGCGAACGCATCCTGATTGCAGCGCATGGCAACTCGATCCGGGCTTTGATCAAATACCTCGACAACGTCTCAGAACAAGACATCGTGGGGCTCAATATCCCCAACGGGATCCCCTTAGTGTACGAATTGGATGCCGAGCTCAAGCCAATTGGTCACTACTACTTGGGAGACGCGCAAGCTGCTGCCCACGCCGCCGCCGCGGTGGCCAGCCAAGCTAAAGGTTGAGCTTTCGGGGTCTTTACAGGAAATTACAGGCCACGCCCGTCGCTTCAGGGCTTGCGGGTGTATATTGATTTGACCTTCACCGAACACGCACACGCACCATGGGATACAAACTCAAGATCGCCGGATGGCTCAGCATTGGCGCCTTGGCGGGCGCGCTGACCACTGTTTCATTGCAAACCGTGGCGCGTGGCAACATGGCTCCGCTGCCCTTAGAAGAGCTGCAGCAATTGGCAGCCGTTTTCGGCATGGTCAAAAGCGATTACGTAGAGCCAGTCGACGAGCGCAAACTCATCACCGAAGCCATCTCCGGCATGGTGGCCAGCCTGGACCCCCACTCGCAGTATTTCGACAAAAAAAGTTTCAAAGAGTTTTCTGAAGGCACGTCCGGAAAATTTGTGGGTGTGGGCATCGAGATCAGCCAAGAAGACGGTGTCGTCAAAATCGTCTCTCCGATCGAAGGCTCGCCGGCTGACCGAGCAGGCCTCAAAACCAACGACCTGATCACCAAAGTCGATGACACGCCCCTCAAGGGCTTGCCTTTGAGTGAAGCGGTCAAACGCATGCGTGGCGAACCCAAAACCAAGGTGGTTCTGACGGTTTTCCGCAAGTCCGAAAACCGCACCTTTCCGGTCACCATCATCCGTGAAGAGATCAAGACCCAATCGGTCAAGTCCAAGCTGATCGAGCCGGGCTATGGCTGGATCAGGGTTTCTCAGTTCCAGGAACGCACCGTGGAGGACTTCGCTCGCAAGATCGAAGAAATGTACAAACAAGACCCCTTGATCAAAGGCATGGTGCTTGATTTGCGCAACGATCCGGGCGGTCTGCTGGACGCGGCGGTGGCCCTGTCTGCAGCCTTTTTGCCAGACAACGTCACTGTGGTCACCACCAACGGACAGCTTGAAGAGAGCAAGTTCACCTACAAGGCGTCCCCCCAGTTTTGGCGGCGCAACAGCACCAATGACCCGATCACCCGCATGACCCAAGCCACCAACGGTGCCTTGAAAAAAGTACCCTTGGTGGTGCTGGTCAACGAAGGCTCTGCATCGGCCAGCGAAATCGTGGCGGGTGCCTTGCAAGACTACAAGCGGGCCACCCTGATGGGCAGCCAGACCTTTGGCAAAGGTTCGGTGCAAACCGTGCGCCAACTCGGCCCCGATACGGCACTGAAAATCACGACGGCCCGCTACTACACCCCCAGTGGTCGAGCCATTCAAGCCAAAGGCATCGTGCCTGACGTGATGCTCGATGAAACCGAAACGGGCAATGTGTTTGCGGCCCTGCGCACCCGCGAAGCCGACTTGCAAAAGCACTTGTCCAATGGCCGGGAAGCGGAAGAAAAGAAAGACCCTGCCCGCGAGCAAGCCCGCGAAGAAGCCATGAAAAAACTGGAAGAAGAGTCGCGCAAACCCTTGGCAGAGCGTCGCTTGCCCGAGTTCGGCTCTGACAAAGACTTTCAGTTGGCTCAAGCCATAAGGCAACTCAAGGGCCAGCCGGTCAAGGCCAGTACAACCTTAGCAGAGCGCAAAGTCGAGAAAAAAGACTGATCCGTTGCCTCGGATGGATACCCTGAATGGATGACACCCAACTGCTGCGTTACTCGCGGCACATTTTGCTCAACGAATTGGGCATTGACGGTCAGGAGCAACTCCTGGCCTCTCATGCTTTGGTCATCGGAGCGGGTGGCTTGGGTTCACCAGTTGCCTTGTATTTGGGCAGTGCTGGGGTGGGGCGCATCACGGTGGTGGACCACGACGAAGTGGACGCCACCAACTTGCAACGACAAATTGCCCATACGCTGGACCGCGTGGGTCAATTCAAGGCCGAATC
Source organism: Limnohabitans sp. Rim8 (assembly GCF_943326455.1). Lineage (NCBI taxonomy): Bacteria > Pseudomonadati > Pseudomonadota > Betaproteobacteria > Burkholderiales > Comamonadaceae > Limnohabitans > Limnohabitans sp. Rim8. The sequence continues at coordinate 8,669 of NZ_CALPTI020000020.1, read as the reverse complement.
CGTGCGCACTGCCATCGCACAGATCAACCCGGACGTCACCGTCAATGCGGTCACCCAACGGGCCGACCAGGCCCTGTTGAACACCTTGGTGCCGCAAGCCGATGTGGTGATCGACTGCTGCGACAACTTTGAAACGCGTCAGGCTGTCAACATGGCCTGCGTGGTCCACCGCAAACCCTTGGTCTCTGGGGCGGCTATCCGAATGGACGGCCAAGTGTCTGTGTATGACAGCACCCAAACCGATGCACCTTGCTACGCCTGCATTTTCCCGCCCGAAGAAACACCCGAAGAAACCCGGTGCGCCACCATGGGCGTGTTCGCGCCGTTGGTGGGCATCATCGGCACCGTACAGGCCGCAGAAGCCCTCAAGATCTTGAGCGGCATGGGCAGCCACATGGCTGGGCGCTTGCTCATGCTCGATGGGCGTGAACTGTCTTGGACCGATATCCGCATGCAACGCAACCCGGATTGCACAGTGTGCGCCTCTGCCAGAGCCTGAAGACTATTGGCCCGGATTGCCTTGGCACGGGCCGTGAAAACGTCTGAAGACTGGGGGGGACATCGCAGCTTCAGATGCTGCAAACACCCCTTTTTTCTCTTTTTGGGCTGCGCGTTGCAAGGCCGCATAAGGGCCACGACCTGTTTTAAAACGGTAAGCCCAAGCCATGCCAGACCGCGCCATCTCCGCGCCGACATCGACCCCGACCACCGTCAAGCGCCCCACTTGACGACCGTAGTTGTCGAAACCCAGATCCGTGACCTGAACCGACTTGCGCAGGGTCAGGCGAATCATCGCGTCTCGTGAGGCCATGCCACCGGGCTGGCAGATCTCCGGAGCATCGATGCCATCGATGCGCAATATGACCGGCTCTGTTTGCCCGGACCGCACCAACAAAACCGTATCGCCGTCCATCACCCAACTCACCCAAGCAGGCCAGATCTCGGCGGCATGCAGCCCACTGACGCTGGACAAACACCAAACGATCCAAAAAGCGCGCATGCTTTTCATCAACGGGGCTTGGCACGCTGGCCTAGGCTTTGAAGGTCTTTAGGCCCATACGGACTCAGGCTACCCCAAAGCGCATGCGTTTGGATCTGCAAAGGAGCCAAAGCTTGGTACAGGTCGTCGATGAAAAACAGACCTTGCGAAGGTATCAGGGGCATCAGGGTTTTCAGGGATGATGGTTGAGGAGAACAACGGTTCAAAACAGGATTACATTTTGGCTTGATTTACCCATTCTTTCGACCCCTTGGGGCCCCACATATTCAGGAGACTTTGATGCCTATTTTTCAACGCTCGCCACGCCTGGGATGGCTCTTGGCCCTGGCCGCCTTGTCCATGTCTGTGCTGACCCCTGGGGTTGGGGCTCAAGACAAACCACCCCTGAAAATATTGGTCGGTTTTCCGCCTGGTGGTTCTGCCGATGTGTTGGCCCGCATGGTGGCCGATGCGCTGAAAGACGACTTTGGCCCCATCGTGGTAGACAACAAACCGGGCGCAGGCGGGCGCATCGCCTTGAACATGGTGAAGGCCGCCAAACCCGATGGCCAGACCGTGATCATCTTGCCCAGCGGCCCCATGGTCTTGTTTCCCCACGTCTACAAAAAGCTCGATTACGACGCCGTGAAAGACTTCACACCCATTTCTCAAATCGCCAGATTTCAGTTTGGTGTGGTCTCTGGCCCCGCCAGCAACGTGAAAACCGTGGCCGAGATGGTGGCCAAAGCCAAATCAGACCCCAACTCTGCCAGCTATGGCACACCGGGCGCGGGCACCCTGCCCCACTTCATGGGCGTGTTGATGGAGCAATCGGCGGGCGTCAACCTCAACCACATCCCTTTCCAAGGCGGTGCACCGGCCAACACCGCTTTGTTGGGGGGGCACATCGGTTACAAATTTGACGTGGTGTCTGAAACTGCGGAAATGCACAGGGCAGGCAAAGTCCGCATCATCGCCGTGACCGGTAACCAACGCGACCCCCAGGTACCGGAAGTGCCCACCCTCAGGGAGTCGGGCGTCAACATGGACGCCACGGCCTGGTTTGCGATGTACGGCCCAGCGGGTCTCAGGGGTGAAACCCTGGCCCGATTGGAAAAATCCATGATGAAAATCGCGCGCGATCCCGCCACGAAAGACAAGATGGTCAAACTTGGCTATGAGGTCATTGGCTCCAAATCCAGTGATTTGGCAGCAGCACAGCGCGCGGACTTGGCCCGCTGGGAAAAACCCATCAAAGCCACAGGCGTGCAACTGGACTGAACACATGACAACCACGAGCACCCCACGCCCCAACATCATCTTCATCGTGGCCGATGACCTCGGCTTTGCCGATCTGGGCTGCTATGGCGGCCGCGACGCACAGTTCGGCAAGGTCTCGCCCGTGCTCGACCAGTTGGCTGCAGGCGGCCTCAAGTTCACACAAGGTTACGCCAACTCGCCCGTGTGCTCGCCCACCCGCTTTGCACTGATGACTGCGCGATACCAGTACCGCCTGCGCGGGGGGGCTGACGAGCCGATCAACAGCAAAAGCAAGGGCAGCAAAGTGCTGGGCCTGCCGCCAGAGCACCCCACACTGCCCTCGCTGCTCAAGGCCAGCGGGTACCGCACCGCCCTGATTGGCAAATGGCACTTGGGCTATCCACCCCACTTCAGCCCGATCAAATCGGGCTATGAAGAATTTTTTGGCCCCATGTCGGGCGGGGTTGACTACTTCACCCACGCCAGCAACAACGGCACGCACGACCTCTACACCAACGAAGAAGAAAAGCACGAAGACGGCTACCTGACCGACCTGATCTCGCACAAGGCGGTGGACTTTGTTCACCGCATGGCCCCCGGTGCCGCGCAGGGTACGCCCTTCTTTTTGAGCCTGCACTACACCGCGCCACACTGGCCCTGGGAAACGCGTGAAGACCATGCGCTGGCGCAAGAGGTCAAGGACAACCTGTTCCACCTGCACGGCGGCAACATCCACACCTACCACCGCATGATCCACCACATGGACGAAGGCATTGGTTGGTTGGTGGACGCGCTCAAAAAGACGGGCCAGCTCGACAACACCCTGATCGTTTTCACCAGCGACAACGGCGGCGAGCGCTTTTCCGACAACTGGCCCTTGGTGGGCGGCAAGATGGACCTGACGGAAGGCGGCATCCGCGTGCCGTGGATTGCACATTGGCCCGCTGTCATCGCTCCCGGAGGCACCTCCACCCAACACTGCATGACCATGGACTGGTCGGCCACCATGGTGGAGCTGGCAGGCGCAAAGCCCGATGCAGACCACCCGTTTGACGGCGTGTCGCTCGCGCCCGTGCTGCGCGATGCCCAGCACCAGTTTGAGCGACCGCTTTACTGGCGCATGAACCACCGGGGCCAACGCGCCCTGCGCATGGGCGACTACAAATACCTGCGGGTGGACGGCAACGAATACCTCTTCAACATTCCGGCCGACGAGCGCGAGCGCGCCAACCTAGGCAAGCACCAGCCTGAGACACTGAAAAGGCTGCGCGAGGCTTGGGAAGCGTGGGACGCCACCGTGCCGGTCATCCCCGAAGACGCCACCGTCAGTTTGGGCTACTCGGTCAAAGACATGCCGCAGCGCTGAAGCGGCGGCTAAGATCGGGCATGCCTGACCTGGAACGCTATTTAACTTTTCGCCAGTGGCCCCGTCTGACTGGTCCTTTGGCCCGCACCGAGGTGCTGGCCGGGCTGACCGTGGCACTGGTCATGATTCCCCAAGCGGTGGCCTATGCAGGTCTGGCGGGCATGCCCTTGGTCACGGGGCTCTACACCTGTCTGATTCCCGCTTTGCTGGCCGTGCTGTTTGGCAGTGCCAACCGCTTATCAGTGGGCCCTGCTGCACTCACTTGCGTGTTGATTGGGGCTTCGCTGACTGGCATGGCCGAGCCCGGCTCACCCGAATGGGTGGCGCTGGCGGTATGGTTGTCGCTGCTATCGGGGGCCATTCAGTTGTTACTGGGTCTGGGGCATTACGGCTGGTTGATCAACCTGGTCAGCGCCCCGGTGATGATGGGCTTCACCCAAGCCGCGTCTTTGCTGATCATGGCCTCGCAGGTCCCCGGACTGCTGGGCGTCAAAGCCTGGAGCTGGGATGTGCAGACCTGGCCTGTATGGCTCAGCGGCTGGCCTGCGTGGTTTGGGCTGGGCAGTTTGGCCGTGCTCTTGCTGCTGCGGCATTTCAAGCCACGCTGGCCTGGCATCATGATCGTCATGGGTGTGGCATCGGCCATCGCCTATGCCACCGATTACCAAGACCACGGCACCGTGGTGGGCTTGTTGCCTTCGGGCCTGCCCGACTTTTACTGGCCAGCTTGGCCGGGACTGGACACCCTTAACCAGCTTTGGGTTCCCGCCATGGTGATCGCCCTGGTGAGCTTTCTGGAGACGGCATCGAGCGCCCGCATCGAATGCCGGCGCGATGGCAAGCGCTGGGACGACAGCACCGAACTCTTCAGCCAAGGCCTGGCCAAAATTGCTTCGGCGTTTTCAGGCAGTTTTGCCACCAGCACCTCGTTTTCGCGCTCCGCCCTCATGCTCTATGCCGGAGCGCGCTCGGGCTGGGCGGTGGTGGCCTCAGTGGGCTTTGTGCTGCTGGCTTTGCTCTTGCTCATGCCCGCGCTGCAGTTCGTGCCGCGCTCGGTCATGTCGGCGGCGGTGATTGTGGCGGTGCTGAACTTGTTCCAGCCCCGACAGTTTTTAAGTCTCTGGCGCGTGGGCCGCATCGAGACCATGACAGCGGGCATCACTTTTGCCATGACCTTGTTGACGGCACCACGCATTTACTGGGGCGTGATGACCGGCGTGCTGGTGGGGCTGAGTCACTTTTTGCACACCCGCTTGCACCCGCGCATCATCGAAGTGGGCCTGCACCCCGACGGCAGCCTGCGCGATCGGCATCTGTGGAAACTACCGCCACTCGCGCCGCATCTGTATGCGCTTCGCATGGACGCCGAACTGGACTTTGCCGCAGCCAACGAATTTGACCGCGCCATCACCGACCACTTGGCCCAGCACACCGATGTGAAACATGTGGCCCTGTTTGCACAACCCATCAACCGCATCGATGTGACCGGTGTGGAAACCTTTGGCCAGTTGCACCGCCAACTGGCCAGCCGGGGCATCACGCTGCACATCAGCGGCATCAAGCTGCCGGTTGAGACCACCTTACGCCGTGCTGGTGAACTGACTGAAAACCAGCACCTCAAGCTCTACCGCACCGATGCCGAAGCCTTGCAGGCGCTCAAAGAGCTGGACCCGCTGCCAGCCGACATCAGCGCTGCTGCCATCTGAAGCGCATCAACCAGGAATTTCGGCCTCGACCAAAAAAGCCAGCAATTGCAAGGACTCCTGCCAGCCCAAACAACAAGCCTCGGGAGGAATCGGATCGGGAATACCCGTCTGCTCGATGTTCACCTCGGTGCCCACCGAGACCGTTTGAAAGCGGATGGTGGTGACCATCTGGCCCGACAAATCGGCAGCATCAAAGCGGTCGGTGTGGCTGAGTAATTCAGCGGGGCGAAACTCCAGAAACTTTCCACCAAAGCTGTGCGATTGGCCATTGCTCAAGTTGGTGAATGACATCCGGTAAACACCACCAACACGGGCATCCATCTCATGCACGCGGCCCGTGAATCCATGGGGCGGCAACCACTTGGCCATCGCATCAGGATCGATGAAGGCGCGAAAAACGCGCTGTGCAGGCGCACGAAAAACACGTTGAAATTTGACGGTATGGGGCACGGTTTTTCCTAAGGATCGGCATTTTGCCAAGGATCAGGCCAACGCCTTTTCAAACTCAGACAAGCGCTTGTAAATCGAGCGCAGCTCGGTGATGTCGGTCCAGCGCTCGATGAGGTAAGAAAAGGCGTCGTTCACTTTGTTGAAGGCATTGCTCACCTGCTGGATGACCCCCAAAGTGATCAAGCCTGTGAAGAGCGATGGCCCCATCAAGAGGAAAGGAAAGATCACCATCATCTGGCTGTACAAATTGCTCCACAGGTGAAAGTAAGCGTAATGGTTGAACAGCCGGAAATTGTTCAGCCGCACCCCCATGAACAACTCCAGCACGGTGGGCAAATGCATGCGGCTGCGCTCGTCTTCGGCGAACACCAAATCCTTGCGCAAGGCGGCTTCGGTTTTCTGGTTGTTGTACTCCAGCCCAGGCAGGCGAATGCCCACAAACCACGAAATGACTGTGCCGCCCAGGGCCGTGACCAGTGCCACCCAAAACAGCGAGCCCTCAAACTGCAACCAGGCAATGGCCATGCCCGCGGACAAAGCCCACAAAATCGGAATGAAGGACACCAGCGTGAGCAGCGCACGCACCAAGCCCAGACCTAAGTTTTCGGTCTGGCGGGCAAAGCGCATGCAATCTTCCTGAATGCGCTGCGAAGCCCCCTCCACCGTCGCCTCAGTGCGTTGCCAGCGCGGCAGGTAGGACTCGGTCATGGCCTGACGCCAGCGAAAAGCGAAGTGAGAGGCCAGATACGTCTCGAGGCTGCGCAGCAGCATGAAGGGAAACGCAATCCACGCGAACTGCAGCATGAAGCCCCAGAACTTCTCCAGCCCGCCAGCTTGTTCTGGCTTTTGCAGCAGGTCATAAAACTCGCCGTACCAAGCGTTGAGCTTGACCGTCTGCTGCACGGTGATGAACACCAGTGCCACCAAGACCAACAAACCACCCCAGGCCCACAAAGCCCAGCGGCGTGAGAGAAAAAAACTTCGGAACATGGGGTCTACTTATTCAGGGGTTGACGCTGTCCACCGTCTCGGTCTTGAAGTCGGCGGGCAGGACGACTTCGAGCAACTCCAGATCCTCGCTGTGGCCCAGTTCACGGTGGCGAATGCCTGGCGGCTGGTGCACACAAGAGCCGGCCTCCAGCCGAACGGCACCCTGGCCCTCGTATTCAAACTCGATCCAGCCTTTGAGCACATAGACCAGCTGGAACTCGGTGTGGTGCAAATGCGGCTGGCTGGAAAAATCATGTCCCCCTGCGGCGCGGATCACACTGGCCGTGACACGGCCCTGGGTGGCCTCCTTGAGCCCCAAATCACGGTACTCAAAAAACGAGCGCAGACCACGCTCGAACTGCGCATCTTTGGCGTGCGTCACCACAAAACCTTGCGTTGTCATCGGCATCTCCTGGGTCACTGAATTCATTTGCAAACAGTCAAGCATCCTAAGGCCAGTCAAGTGGAAAGGCTGTCACCCTGAAACATCGCCATTGAATCAACAGCAGCAAGCACTTGCGTCTTCTAGCCAACCCCGTCCATCAATCCTCGCAAATTCAACACCTCGATCCAGCCGCGCCCCAGTTTCAAAACGCCATCGCCTTCCAGCGCTTTAAGAGCAATGGAGGCCTTCGGACGACTGATACCGCAGCTGGCAGCTATTTGGTCATGCGTAGCGACGACGACGGCACGACCGTCGGAGCGGCTGGGCAAATCAGCCGCCATGCGCGCCAAGCCAGCACAAAGCCGGGTTTGCACGCCTCTTGCAGCCCAACTGCGCTCCCGTGCTTGAACCTCTCGCAGTCGCTGACCGAGAAAACGCACCAGCATCAGCAGCAAGCCCTGATCGTTCAGCAAACAAGCCTCAATGTCTTTCAATGGCAGCCATTGAATGGTGCTGGGCTCTCCCACCACCAAGTCGCTGCCGCTGGGCAGCTGGTTGAACATGTAAGACAGAAAAGCCATTTCACCCGCGCGAAACGAGATCGGAACGATTTGGCCACCTTGAACGCCCGGCACGTGAACCACGGCATCGAGCCGACCGCTCATGACGAAGGGCAATTGCGCCACGCGATCCCCCGCTTTGAACAAGCTGACGCCAGCTTCAAAGCGGTGCAGCGGTCTGCTCTTGAGGGCCATTGGTTGCGCCAGAGCGTTCACAAACTTGCGGCCCAATTGACGGCTTTGCAAAAGTTCTGCAGCGATGCGATCACTGGAATGCAGTTGATTAAGGGTCATCCCTGTATTGTTCCCGAAGATACTGAAGCGTGCTCCAGACCGGCACATGATCGTTTTATTCGCAAATGGCCTTCAACGCGAATACGCCCACATCCAATGCTGACTGCAGCATCCTTGAAAGGATCATCATGTTGAATCGTCGCCACTGCTTGACCTACATCGGAATCAGCGCTGTCGCAGGCCTCTCGCACAGCCTGGCCTTCGCGCAAGGCAAACCCCTGAAAATCCTCGTGGGTTACCCCGCCGGGGGGGCTGTGGATGTGGTGGCTCGCCAAGTCGGTGAGGAGCTTCGTGCCGCAGGCTACAACGCGATCATAGAAAACCGCACGGGTGCCGCTGGACAACTGGCCACCGAGGCCATGCTGGCCGCACCCGCCGACGGCAGCACGATTGTGATGATGCCAGGGGGCAATGCGACGATCTTCCCGCATGTCTATCCCAAACTGCGTTATGCGATGAGCGATCTCGCACCGCTGGCAGGTGTTTGCTCTTTCCAGTTTGCTTTGGGTGTCGGGCCGGGCACACCCGCCAAAACACTCAAGGAATTTGTCGATTGGGCCAAGGCCAACCCTGGCAAAGCCAGCTACGGCACGCCAGGCGCTGGCACGGCCATGCACTTCATGGGTGTGATGTTTGGGCGCAAGGCTGGCATCGATTTTCAGCATGTGCCCTATCGCGG
>NZ_CALPTI020000019.1:0-68814 GCF_943326455.1 Limnohabitans sp. Rim8 | reverse complement strand
TCGGTGGCGAAGTCGACGTTGGTGGCCAGGCCCATGAAGCTGCCGGCTTTGGCGCGTGTGGCGCAGTACTCGGGCAGGTAGCGTCCGGCCTGGCGCATGAGCCAGACGGGGGTGTGGTCGGTGGCCTGGCGCAGGCAGGCGCGCAGGAAAGTGTCGTTTTGAAGCGGTGCAAAAGCGCCGGCGGATGGTGCGGATGAATGTGGCGTGTTCATGGCTTGAATTGTCGCAGGGTGTTGGATTGGGGTCTATCACATAGGCGCAGATTCAAAGGGATGCGCAGTACAGAATGGCTGGAAACGTGCTGAGCCAAGCCCAGAAAAATCGATTCAGCCCAAAAAACCAAAAAACCAAAAAATGGAACACGGCGGCTACGCTGCAAAACACAGCAGCCACTTGAAGGTTCCACAAGGCCAGCGGAAACAAGCCTTCCCAAAGAATGAAACTCCAGCTGCAAATGAGCGCCACTTTGGGGGACCTGAAAGGGCTGTGTTCTGGCAGGGGCCCATGCACAGCTTGGTCTAGAAACACCGTCAATGCCCTGCCGGATCGCCATTCTGGACGCATCAACTTGACCCAGCCTGACACGAAGTAAGAACCTAAGCTTTGCAAAGTCACATACCAAAAAGCGATCGACCATGGCTCTGCCAAATCGCTGAAGCTGCCCAAGATGTGGGCGATCAGCAAGCCGGTCAATCCGACCAGGGTCATGAAATCGCTGCCCCCATTGAAAGCGCCGCGCCAGCGCAATAAAAGCACAACAGCGAGCAAGAAAAGGGCGATAGAGACCCCGATTCCGGCATGTCCGGCCATCAAGATCAGAGACAAGCCACCACGAATCCACAGCAGACCTTGGTAAATGGGGATTTGAAACAAGCGGTCTAAAAGCAGACGAAGAGGGCGGCTTGGAATTTCTTGGCGTTGGATCTCCCAATGGCCAACCCGGTCGATGTGCGAAAGCTTGAAATACTCCAAGCTTTGCAGCAAAAGACTGAAGCCCAGCAAGACCTCAAACATTCGGACGGCGATGGCAAGGTCCAAGCTCATGTTGTCCATGGCAAGACGGGCGATTGGATCAACATGGACGTTTGATTGTTCGCTAAAAACATCAAGCGAACTTCAAACTGAAATGACCGCAGATCGGGCGGTATATCGGTCGCGATGGCTTTGACATCAGTCGTGCTTTCAATCACCGCTTGTCTTGCCAAGCGAGTGACCAATTGGTAGCTGACAAAACTGCGGATGTCGCCGTTTTCTGGCAAAGCATGGATGTCTGAGGCGAGATGCTCGACCAGGTTTTGATGCGACAGGGCCAAATTGACCACAGGGTTGTACAAACACTGCAAGGGTTGGCGAGCCATGCGGGGGTAGTGCAGTCGCCAGTCTGACCATTGACCCTCAGGCCCCTGTGAACGCACCCACAAACGCGGAGCAGGTCCAAGGCCATGAAAAAACTGCCAGTTCGGGAAAAATGCCCGAAATAAAAACAACCAAGGCCCCGAAATGTTGCGGGTTCTTTTGCGGAAAACCATGGCCAAGCCGAGCCCTGCAAAGTAGACGACGACCAAGCTTGAAAACAAATCCATGAAACGAATTATGGTCCGAAGCGTCCCACAGTTCACGACCTCTTAAACCAGGTGCTTCCGTGGCCTCGGCTTAAAATGAGGCATGACACATCGTAAAGGCATCATCCTCGCCGGGGGCTCCGGAACGCGCCTGTATCCCGTGACCCAAGCTGTGAGCAAGCAGCTGATGCCGGTGTATGACAAGCCCATGGTGTATTACCCGCTGACCACGCTCATGCTGGCGGGTATCCGTGATGTGTTGCTGATCAGCACGCCACACGACACGCCGCGCTTTACCGAACTGCTGGGAGATGGTAGCCAGTGGGGCATGAATATCCAGTATGCGGTTCAGCCGAGCCCCGATGGCTTGGCGCAGGCCTTCATCATCGGCAAGGACTTCGTAGGTCAAGACCCGAGTGCGCTGGTGCTGGGCGACAACATTTACTACGGGCATGACTTGGTCAAGCTCTTGGCCAGTGCCAATGAGCGCACCAGTGGTGCCAGCGTTTTTGCCTACCATGTGCACGATCCGGAGCGGTATGGCGTGGTGGATTTTGACGGACAACACCGAGCGCTGAGCATTGAGGAAAAGCCCAAGTTCCCCAAGAGCAACTACGCGGTGACCGGTTTGTATTTTTACGACAAACAAGTCTGTGACATTGCCGCCGACATTCGGCCCTCTCACCGAGGTGAGCTTGAAATCACCGATGTGAACAAGCGCTATTTGGAGCTGGGTCAATTGAACGTGGAGATCATGGGCCGGGGTTATGCATGGCTAGATACCGGCACGCACGACAGCTTGCTGGAGGCTGCAGGCTTCATTGCCACCTTGCAAAAGCGTCAGGGTTTGATGGTGGCGTGTCCCGAGGAAATTGCTTTGCATCAAAATTGGATAGATGCGGCAGCGTTGCAGAAACTGGCAGCGCCGTTGGCCAAAAATGGTTACGGCCAATACCTGTTGAACCTGTTGAAATAACCAAAAACTGACTTCGCTGCCTCGATATGCCCTACACCGTCACGCCCACTTCCATTCCTGAAGTTTTAATTCTGGAGCCCCAAGTTTTTGGAGATGCCAGAGGGTTTTTCTTTGAGTCTTTCAATCAGCGTGACTTTGCTGAAAAGACCGGTGTGAACTTGCCTTTTGTTCAAGACAACCACAGCAAGTCGGCTCAAGGGGTGTTGCGAGGCCTGCATTACCAAATTCAGAACCCGCAGGGAAAATTGGTGCGTGTAGTGCAAGGCCAGGTGTTTGATGTGGCTGTCGATCTGCGGCAAAGTTCGGCCACTTTGGGCCAATGGGTGGGCGTTTATCTGGATGCACAAAAGCACCAGCAACTGTGGGTGCCACCGGGTTTTGCCCACGGCTTTGTGGTGCTCAGTGAAACGGCCGAATTTTTGTACAAAACCACCGATTACTGGTACCCCGTCCACGAGCGCAGCTTGCGATGGGACGACCCCACGCTGCGCATTGGCTGGCCTGTTGCAGGCCAGCCCCAGTTGGCAGCCAAAGACGCTGCGGCTCAGCTTTGGCCAGACGCTGAAAAGTTTGCCTGAGGCTACGCCCCTCGAGGCTTGGCGACGTGTGATTTGTCAGCCAAGCTGTGACTTTCGCTCTCAGTGGCTCATAACCTTGATTTTGGCCGCTGCATCGCGCGCTCTTTGCAGGGCATTGGGGCCCTGTGCAAGAGCCACAGCCATGCGCCGATAAGGGCGTGTGGTGGGTTTGCCAAAGATACGAACGTCAACGCCGGGTTCACTCAATGCGGCTTCAATGCCGGTGAATGTTGGGTTTTTGCCTTCACGGTCCGCTAAAACCACGGCGCTTGCGCCTTCCACACAGTCGATTTGTGGAATGGGCAGACCCAAGATGGCTCGCGCATGCAGATCAAACTCACTCAGGTTTTGGCTGATCAGTGTCACCATGCCGGTGTCATGTGGACGTGGACTCAGCTCGCTGAAGATCACCTCGTCTTTGGTCACGAAAAACTCCACACCAAACAGACCTGCGCCCCCTAAGTCGGTGGTGACTTTCTCGGCCATGTCTTGCGCGGCTTTGATTTGCTCGGGCGTCATGCCTTGAGGTTGCCAGCTGTATTGGTAATCGCCGCGTTCTTGCACATGTCCAATGGGCGGACAAAACAGAGTTTGGCCATTGCGCTGGCGCACGGTGAGCAGGGTGATTTCAAACTCAAAGTGGATGAATTCTTCGACGATGACTTTTTGGCGGTCGCCGCGCATGCCCGCGCAGGCGTAATCCCAACTGGCTGGCACATCACCAGCCGTCTTGGCCACGCTTTGGCCTTTGCCCGATGAACTCATCACGGGCTTGATGACGACCGGAAAACCGATCTCGGTGGCTTTTGACAGCAGTTCGGCGGCGGAGTCTGCATAGGCGAATTTGGCGGTGCGCACGCCCAGGCCCACGGCCACATCGCGGATGCGGTCGCGGTTCATGGTCAGGTTGGCCGCGCGCGCACTGGGGATCACCTCAAAGCCCTGCTTTTCAACCTCAAGCAGCACTTCGGTGCGGATGGCTTCGATCTCGGGCACGATCAAATCGGGTTGGTGCTCCTTGATGGCGTCACGCAAGGCCGTTTCGTCCAGCATGCTGAAGACGCAAAACGAGTCGGCCACCTGCATGGCGGGAGCGCCTGCGTAACTGTCGCAGGCGATGACGTTGCAGCCCAATCGCTTGGCGCTGATGACGAATTCTTTGCCGAGCTCACCAGAACCCAAAAGCAGTATTTTTTTCATGGGGATAAGAAGTGTAGAAAGCGAACACAAGCTGCATTGTTGCTCAGTTGTCTGACGCACAGCCTGCACATGGGTCGATCTTGACCTAGATCATGGGCGCGAACAGCACCGATCCCCACAATGGGTGGCATGAATGCTGTTTGGACTTGGATTCGCCCACATGGTGGCCAATTGTTGTGGGGTTTGTTGGCCTTGCTGTTGGGCGCTGCCTCGCTGCGCTGGTGGCTGGGGCCTCAGGTGCAGACCGAGGCAGTGCAACGCCGTGATTTGCTGCAAACGGTGGTGGCCAGTGGCCGCGTAGAGTCACCGCACCGTGTGAGCATTGGCGCGCAGATCACCGGCACGGTGGCGCGCGTGCCAGTGAGCGAAGGCCAAGTGGTCCAGGCGGGTGATGTGCTGGTGGAATTGGTCGGCACCGAGTTGCAGTCGGCCCAGCGGCAGGCCCAGCAGGCTGTGGTGCAGGCGCAGAACCGTCTGCGGCAGATGAATGAGTTGCAGGGGCCTGTGGTACAGCAGGCGCTGCGCCAGGCACAGGCCAGCCTAGACGCAGCGCGTGCCAGCGGGGAGCGCAGTTTGGCTTTGTTTCAGCAGGGTTTCATGGGTCAAGCGGCGCTGGACGAGTCGCGCAAGGCTTTGGCCTTGGCCGAAGCCCAAGTGCTGGCCGCGCAAAAGCAAGTGGCATCGACCCAGGCCGGAGGTGCTGAACACAGCTTGGCCGTAGGGGCTGTGGCTGAGGCACAGGCCAATTCAGAAATGGTCAATGCCAAGGCCCGCTACGCGGTGATCCAAGCACCCGCGAATGGGCATCTCATAAGCCGTCATGTGGAAGTCGGCGATGTGGTGCAAGCGGGCAAGGTCTTGATGACTTTGTCGCCCGAGGGCGCAGCGCAGCTGGTGGTGCAGATCGATGAAAAGAACCTGCGCTTGATCGCATGGGGCCAGCAGGCATTGGCCTCGGCCGATGCCTATCCGCAGCAAAAATTCAAGGCCCAGGTGGTCTACATCAACCCTGGCATCAATGCCCAGACAGGCGCGGTAGAAATCAAGCTGGATGTGCTGGAACCCCAGCAGAACCTCAAACAGGACATGACTGTGTCGGTGGACTTGGTGGTCTCGCGTAAACCTCAGGTGCTGGCGTTGCAGGTGGACCATGTCAACGACATCGGTGGTGCATCGCCGTGGGTGTGGCTGCTGGAGGCTGGGCACGCGTTACGTCGTCCGGTGCGACTGGGTTTGCGGGGTGGCGCGTGGGTGGAGGTGCTGGATGGCCTTCGCGTGGGCGATGCCGTGATCGTATCGCCCAATGCTTTGCGCGAAGGCCAGCGCGTGCGTGCGCAACTTTGAGCGGGCTGCAGCATGTTCAAGCCCTGGGTGCCCTTTGAATGGATTGTGGCCATCCGCTTTTTGCGCGAAGGCCGCATGCAGACGGTGTTCATTTTGGTGGGCGTGGCCATTGGGGTGGGGGTGATCGTGTTCATGTCGGCGCTGATGGCGGGTTTGCAGGGCAACTTCATTGCGCGGGTGCTGTCGGCGCAGGCGCACATTCAGCTTTTGCCGCCCCAAGAGCTCACCCGAACTTTGTACACGGCCACGCCCAGCGAGGTGAATGCTTCTATCGTGCAGCCGCCACTGCAAAGGCTCAAGTCGGTTGACCAGTGGCAATCCTTGATCACCATGGTGCGTGATATGCCCGATGTGACGGTGGTTTCGCCCGTGGTCGGCGGCTCAGCGCTGGCGGTTCGCGGCAGTGCCAGCCGGGCGATCAGCCTGACGGGGGTGGAGCCTGAGGGGTATTTTCAAATCGTCAAGTTACCCGACAAAATGGTGCGGGGCAAGCCGCGTTTGACGGGCCAGGACATATTGATCGGCACAGACTTGGCCAGCGACCTGGGCGTGGATGTCGGCGACAAGTTGCGTGTGGCCAATGCAGCAGGCGTGGCCACCAGCTTGACCATCAGTGGCGTGTTTGACCTGGGCAACAAGGGGGCCAACCAGCGCAGTACTTTTGTGGCGCTGCGCACCGCGCAAAGCCTGCTGGGCTTGCTGGGTGGGGTGACCAGCATGGAAGTCACAGTGCGCGATGTGTACGCGGCCGAAGTCATGGCCCAGCGCATTCATGCGGCCACCGGTTTGCAGGCCGAAAGCTGGATCAAGACCGGAGCGCAGTTTTTTGCCGCCGTGAGTGCGCAAAGCACCGCCAACACGGCCATCCGGTTTTTTGTGGGCCTGTCGGTGGCCTTTGGCATTGCCAGTGTGCTGGTGGTGTCGGTGGTGCAAAAGTCGCGAGAGATCGGGATTCTGCGGGCCATGGGCATCTCACGCGGTCAGGTGTTGCGCGTGTTTTTGTTGCAAGGCGGCTTGCTGGGCTGGGGCGGCGCGGTGTTGGGCTGCGTGGTGGGCGCTTTGGGTTTGGTGCTTTGGCAGCACCTGGCCTTGAATGCCGATGGCACCGCCTTGTTTCCGTTGGTGCTGGACCCGGTGCTGTTTGCTGTGGCCCTGGGCCTGGCCACAGTGACCGGCCTGGTCGCGGCCTATGCGCCAGCCTTACGGGCAGCACGTCTGGACCCGGTGGAGGCCATTCATGGTTAGCGCGGACGTGGTGGTGTGTTTACAAGGCGTGCGCAAGGCCTTCAATGTGGGCTCTGGCATCGAAACCGAGGTGCTGCACGGCATTGACCTGACGCTGCACCGAGGCGACTTTTGCGCGGTGATGGGTCCGTCCGGTTCGGGCAAGAGCACCTTGCTCAACATCATCGGCTTGCTGGACCGTCCCACTTCGGGCTTGCTGCAGATGGCGGGTGAAGAAACCACACTGCTGGCCGATCAGGCCTTGACGCGCTTGCGGGGGCACCACATTGGCTTTGTGTTCCAGTACCACTACCTGATCGCGGCCTTCACAGCATTGGAGAACGTGATGATGCCTTTGTTGGGCGCTGCGGGTTTTCCGACCCCCGAGATGCGTGGGCGGGCCGAAGCCCTGCTAGAGAGCGTGGGCCTCACGCCCTGGAAAAACAACATGGCCAACAACATGAGTGGCGGGCAGCAGCAGCGCGTGTCTTTGGCGCGGGCATTGGCCATGAACCCAGCTTTGCTGCTGGCCGATGAACCCACTGGCAACTTAGACACCAAAAGTGCAGATGCGGTGTTTGCGCTGCTGCGGCGCATCAACCAAGAGCAGGGCACCACCGTGCTGCTGGTCACCCACAACCCCGAGCTGGGCAAGCGCTGCGACAAGACCATCCAAGTGGTGGATGGTCTCATCCAGACTTAGGTTTTTGCAGATTCTGCGGCAATGCCTTGCAGCTGGGCGGCCGTCAGGCGGTTGCCGTGTTGGCTGACCACGGCAGCCGCAGCGCGGTTGGCCAGCGCTGCGGCTTGCGCCGGGCTTTGAGCATGGGTGATGCCGTACAGGAAGGCCCCAGCAAACATGTCGCCTGCGCCATTGGTGTCTACAGCCTGGGTGGGCACGGCGGGCACCTCGATGCGGTGAGCACCTCGTACGACGATGCAGCCTTTGGGGCCGCGCGTCAGGCACACGGTTGAGGCCAGCTGCGTCAGTTGGCCGATGATGGCATCCAGATCGGTCGTGCCGCACCAGGTTTGCGCTTCTTCTTCGTTGGCAAAGAGGTAGTCCAAACCGTTGCCGATCATGGCCTCGAGGCCTGCTTTGCAGAAGTTGATCATGCTCACGTCGCTGAGCGTCAGCGCGGTGGCAACTTGGTGCTCAACAGCGATCTGCCGACCTTTGACAGCGGCCTCTAACCCGGTAGGGGAGGCTGCCAAATAACCTTCCATGTAGTAAATCTTGGACTTGGCGATGTCTTTGGGGTGCAGGGCGCTGGCGTCGAGTTGTGATGTCGCACCCAAAAAAGTGCACATGCTGCGCTCAGCGTCTGGCGTCACCAATACCATGCAACTGCCGGTTTGCCCTTCAGTGGGACATGTATGGGTCAGGTTGGTCGCAACGCCGTTGGCCTGCAGGTCTTGTGTGTAGTAAGCGCCCAGTTCGTCGTCGGCCACGCGGCAAGAATAAAAAGCTTGCCCACCCAGTTGTGCCAATGCGACCACGGTGTTGCCTGCCGATCCACCACCAGTGCGGCGCGCTTGCAGGCCTTGCACATGCGTCAACAGCTCGGCGCGTTGGGGCGTATCGATCAGCGTCATGTGTCTCTTGCTGACGCCCATGGTGCTCAGCAACTCATCAGAGACTTCGTATTCGGTATCGACCAAGGCATTGCCAATGGCGTAGAGGTGGTAGTGGGACATGACTGGCTTGAAAATGAAAAGCTCCGAGTTTAGCGGTCACTCACACCAAACCTTGCTCTGCCATTGAGAAGGCCTGTCCTTGTCCTACGATGATGTGATCGAGCACGCGCACATCCACCAGCGCCAAAGAGGCTTTCAGCGTTTGGGTCAGGTGCTCGTCGGCGCGGCTGGGCTGGACCGAACCGCTGGGGTGGTTATGGCTCAGGACCACTGCGGCGGCTTGGTGGTGCAGGGCGCGCAGGACCACTTCTCGCGGGTAAACACTGGTTTGGCTGAGCGTTCCGCGGAAAATTTCCTCCAAGGCCAGCATGCGGTTTTGATTGTCCAGAAACAGCACAGCAAAGACTTCATGGTTTTTGTGGGCCAGTTGCAGCTGCAAGTATTGTTTGACCGCGCCCGGTGTGTGAAAAGCCTCTCGCTCTTTGAGCCGCTGGCTGAGCGCCCTGCGGGCCATCTCAAACACGGCCAGCAGCTCTGCCTGTTTTGCGGGTCCTAGGCCTTTGATAGCACGAAGCGACTGCACCGTGGCGTTCAGCAAGCCCGCGATGCCGTTGGGTCCCAGCAGTTCTTCGGACAGCTGGAACACGTTTTTCCCCGTCATGCCGGTGCGCAGCAAAATGGCCAAAAGCTCGACATCACTGAGGGCCTGCGGGCCTCGGGCGAGCAATTTTTCGCGCGGACGCGCATCGGCTGGCAAGTCCTTGATGCTCATGCAGTGCCCCTCCCTGGAGCAGCCTTGGGTCCTGTTTATGCCCTTTATTGGGACAACTTGGCCGGGCTTTTTACAATAATGGCTTCTTTATGCCTGTTTGGCCGCGTTTGCGGCATTCCAGAAAACCCTTATGCCCATTGTCGAACCCGGTTCCTTCTTGACGCTTCACTACCGCTTGGCAGGGCCAGAGGGGGACATCATCAACACCTTCAACGAAAAACCGGCCACTTTGTCGCTGGGTTCAGGCACCTTGTCCCCAGCCTTGGAGCAGCGCTTGCTGGGTCTGGCAGAAGGCACGCGGTTGGTGATGGAGATTCCCCCGGGAGAGGCTTTTGGTGACCGCATCGCGGACATGCAGCAGTGGGTGGCGCGCAAGTTGCTGAGCGAATTGGGTGATCCGACCGAAAAATACGCGGCAGGCGATGTGGTGCAATTTCCCACACCAGATGGTATGGGCTCTTATGCCGGTACCGTCATGCAAGTGAACGAGGTGGGCGCGGTGTTGTTTGACTTCAACCACCCCTTGGCCGGTCAGCCAGTGACCTTTGAAGTTGAACTGATTGGAGTACTGTGATGACGTCTGAAGTTCTTTTGGCAGAACCCCGCGGCTTTTGCGCCGGGGTTGACCGTGCGATCGACATCGTTGAGCACGCACTCACCAAGTTTGGTCGCCCGATCTATGTGCGGCATGAGATCGTCCACAACACCTATGTGGTCAACGACTTGAAAGAAAAAGGTGCGATCTTCATTGAAGAGCTGGCCGATGTGCCGCCAGGCGCGACGCTGATTTTCAGCGCGCATGGCGTGAGCCGGGCCATTCAGGATGAGGCCGAACGACGAGGCTTCCGTATTTTTGACGCCACCTGCCCTTTGGTGAGCAAGGTGCATGTGGAGCTGGCCAAACTGCACAAAGAAGGCTACGAGTTCATCATGATCGGCCACAAGGGCCATCCTGAGGTGGAAGGCACCATGGGCCAGCTTGACAGCGGCATTCACTTGGTGGAAGACGTGGAAGATGTGGCGAAGGTCCAGCCCAGTCAAACCGAATTGCTGGCGGTGGTCACGCAAACCACACTCAGCGTGGACGATGCGGCTGAGATTGTGGCGGCTGTCAAAGCCCGCTTTCCCCAAGTGCGCGAGCCCAAGCAGCAAGACATTTGCTATGCCACCCAAAATCGCCAAGACGCCGTCAAACTGATGACCCCGCTGGTCGACGTCGTGATCGTTGTGGGCAGCCCTACCAGCTCCAACAGCAACCGCCTGCGCGAATTGGCCGACCGGTTGGGCACGCCTGCTTACATGGTCGATACAGCCGCTGATTTGCAAGAGGTTTGGTTTGAAGGGGCCCTGAAGGTGGGCTTGACCGCGGGCGCTTCAGCGCCCGATGTGCTGGTGCAAGAGGTCATTGCCCGATTGCGGGCGCTGGGCGCTGTGTCAGTGCGAACACTCGATGGCATTCAGGAAACCATCAAGTTTCCAATGCCCAAGGGTTTGAAGCTGGACGGCGCCGAAAACCCATAACCCGGCTCACTACAATCCTCCCATGCTTGATATTGTTCTTCTCCGCAAAGATCTGGATGCCGCCGTCGCGCGTCTGCAGACCCGTAAAAATCCCCAGCCTTATTTGAATGTCGAGGCGTTTCGTGCTTTAGAAGGCGAACGCAAAACACTGCAGACCCGCACCGAAGAGCTACAAAGCCAGCGCAACAGTTTGTCCAAACAAATTGGCATGCTCAAGGGCAAGGGGCAGCACGCCGATGCCGATGCCGTGATGACTCAGGTTGGCGCCATCAAAACCGAGTTGGATACATCGGCCGAGCGGCTTGAGGTGATCCAGGCTGAGTTGCAAATTTTGTTGCTGGCCGTCCCCAATCTGCCGCACGAGTCGGTGCCTGTGGGCGCGGGCGAAGAAGGCAACGTGGAAGTGCGCCGATGGGGCATTGTGCGCAACTTTGACTTTGAACTCAAAGACCATGTGGACATCGGCGGCCCGCTGGGCCTGGACTTTGAGACCGGCACGAAGCTGACCGGCTCGCGCTTTACTTTCATGCGCGGCCCGGTGGCGCGTTTGCATCGGGCTTTGGCACAGTTCATGTTGGATGTGCAGACCACCGAACACGGCTACACCGAGTGCTACACGCCCTACATCGTGAACGCCGACACGCTGCGCGGCACAGGTCAGTTGCCCAAGTTTGAAGCCGATTTGTTTGCGGCCAAAAAGGGTGGGCAAGAGGGCGGCCAAGAGGGCGAAGAAATCCAGGCGCTGTACCTGATTCCCACCTCAGAAGTGACGCTGACCAACGTGGTTCGCGACGAGGTCTTGGCTGAGGCCGATTTGCCGATCAAGCTCACGGCCCACACCCCTTGCTTTCGTTCGGAGGCGGGCAGTGGCGGGCGCGATGTGCGCGGCCTGATTCGCCAGCACCAGTTTGACAAAGTCGAGATGGTGCAGATCGTGCACCCCGAACACAGCTACGAAGCGCTCGAAGCCATGACCGGCCACGCCGAAGCCATTTTGCAAAAGCTGGGCCTGCCTTACCGCGTCATGAGCTTGTGCACTGGTGACATGGGCTTTGGCGCGAGCAAGACCTATGACTTGGAAGTCTGGGTGCCTGCGCAAAACACCTATCGCGAGATCAGCTCGGTGTCCAACTGCGAGGCTTTCCAGGCGCGTCGCCTGCAAGCCCGTTTCAAAAACGCACAAGGCAAAAACGAGTTGGTGCACACCTTGAATGGCTCCGGCTTGGCTGTGGGCCGTGCGCTGGTGGCCGTGCTCGAGAACTACCAAAATGCCGACGGCACGGTCACGGTGCCCGAGGTGCTGAGGCCCTATATGGGCGGCTTGGAGACGCTGTCGGCCTGATAGAATATTGGCTTCGACAAACGAAACCGAATCAGGAGAGGTGGCAGAGTGGTCGAATGTACCTGACTCGAAATCAGGCGTAGTGGCAACACTACCGAGGGTTCGAATCCCTCCCTCTCCGCCAGTACAAAGACCTCAAACCTGCTCAGCAGGCCTTGAGGCAGCCTCAGGCCCCGCACAAGCGGGGCTTTTTGTTGGGTGTTCCTGACCAAGTCCCTCCCAGTGTCCTGGCGTGAATGGCGCGTAAGGCTGGTGGGAAATTCATGTTCACCGGGTGTAACCCATCAGGCGAGTACGGGAAGTCCCGTGAAGTTGTGCGCGAACACTGCACGCCCTTCGCGAGTACCGGTCATATAGTTCAAATCTGCAAGTTGCATCCGGCGATCGAACTCGCTTTGGCCCGGAAATTGGTGGACCATCGTGCACAGGCCCGCCGAAAACCGCTGTACCAACCACATGCGTTCGAGGCAGGTGTCGGCGTAGCGGTCTAGCCAGCGTTCATCTTGGCGTTTGTAGTGCTCCACCAACGAGCGGCCAAGCACCTTGATGTCCGCCATCGCAGAGTTCAAACCTTTGGCGCCTGTGGGGGGCACAATGTGTGCAGCATCGCCGGCCAGGAACAGGCGGCCAAAGCGCATGGGTTCGCAGATGAAACTGCGCATGGCGGTGACGGCTTTTTGCGTGATGCGACCTTCGTTGATGGGGGGCTGCCCATCGACGTCGAGCCGCTGGTGCAATGCCGTCCAGATGCGATCGTCTGACCAGTTGTCGGGGCTGTCATCCGGTTCGCACTGCAAATACAGGCGAGTGACCTCGGGCGTGCGAATGCTCATCATGGCAAAGCCATCGGGATGGCAACCCCATGTGATGTCTTGGATGGCCGGTGGTGCTTCAGCCAAAATGCCCAGCCATCCAAAGGGGTAAACACGGTCATAAAGCCGCAGCTTGTCGTGAGGGATGGCGCTGCGACTGATGCCCCGAAAGCCGTCGCATCCGGCAACGAAATCGCAGGCCAATTCGATTGGCTTGCCTTCGGACTCGAAATGGATGACGGGTCGGCTGCCCTCTAGGCCTTTGATTTGGGTCACAGGTGCGTCATAGAAAATTTGGGCACCCGACTCCTCGCGGACTCGCATCAGATCGGCCACCACTTCGTGCTGTGGATAGACCCAGGCGCTTTTTCCGCCCGATGCCTCGTGGAAGTCCAGCCTGTGAGAGCGGTTATTGAAGCGAAAATCCAGCGCGTGTTGTTCAAGTGCCAGTCGGTCCATGCGCTCACCCAGGCCGACTTCGCGCATCATCTCAACGGTACCCTGTTCGAGCACCCCGGCGCGAAGTCGGGAGAGGACATGGTCTTTCTGTGAGCGTTCAATGATGACCGACTCGATCCCCTCCAGGTGCAGCAGGTGCGAAAGCATCAACCCTGCAGGCCCAGCGCCAATGATGCCAACTTGTGTCCGTATCAAAGGCAGTCCTCTAGGTAGAGCATCCCCATGCCGGTCGTCATCGACGCATGGTCATGGCGGTTAATTTTTTGCAAGCTGTGGGTGACAATGCGCGCCATCAGACGTTCTCAAGGACCTTGCATGTTGCCCCAAACTCTTGATGGGTTTGGCCGCGCATCCCGGATTCGAGTTGTGCGGGGTGGGTGTGGGTCATGGTCAAATTATAGGATTGAGGTCAATGCGTGCAAAACACAAGTATCCTATTGCCTTGTGCAAAGTCACTGCTTTAAAGCAAGTCTTGAATGTCGATTGCCTCACCCTTGGCGGTTGATGAGCTCCTCAACGCCGGACTGAATGTCTTGCTGACGCAAGCGACCTGTTTGAATTTGAAATACAAAAATGATGAAAAACTGCACTTGGATCCTTGCCTTTTTGTCTATGCCTTTGCTGCAAGGCTGCACGGTACTGGCCGTTGCCGATGTGGCCGCGTCGACCGTGATTTATGGTGTTAAAACGGCTGTCAATGTGGTCGATGCGGTCACGCCGGACATCATCAATCGGGACAAAGACAAAAGCAAAAAGTAGGATTGACGCTGGGCTCAGGCCTTGCGGTGCTCGGCCAGATCGTTCCACGCATCCTGGCGAGTGATCAGGCCACCGCGCACCTCCATGCGGTCGATGAACCGGATGCTCTCAAAAGACTCGCCATCGAGCCAAGTGCCCTGCAAGCTGCCATGACAAAAAACCACCGTCACATCGCCTTGCCAGCTTTCTTCAAATTGTTCGTAATGCTTGCCAATGCGCGAGTAGCGTTGAGCGGCCCAGGTGGTCAGTTCGTGCAGCGTGTGCATGACCACAGTACCGGGAAAACACATCCGAAAGTCGGGTGACAAATAGCTTTGCGCATGGGCCAAATCACCGGATTGCATGGCTTGCAAAAAATCACGCACCACATCAGAAGCCACCGGATGCGCTGCACGGCCCTCGCTGAACACCTTGCCATCGCGGCGGTAGGTGCTGACTTCGTTGACAAACACGGTGGTCCCCGCTTCTGGGGTGTCGATCACTGAGCGAACCGCCTGCGCTAAGCGGTTGACCATGCGGTGCTGGGTCTCAGCAGCGTATCCCGGCAGCAAGTTGATCGAAACGACCGGCATGACGCCTTAGATGCCCAACCAGCCGTTGGTTCGAGCAAAATGCAAGGCTTGCGTGCGGCTATTGACTCCCAAACGGCGAAACAGACGCCAGAAGTGCACCTTGACCGTGTGTTCACTGATTTCAAGCTTTTCAGCAATGTCGCGGTTGGACAAACCTTGGTCCAGCATCAAAATCAGTTGTTTTTGACGTTTGGACAATTTGGTCGGGCCCGAAGGTGTGGCGGCGTCTTCGGCTGCGGCATCTTCTTCAGTGACCAACAAGGTGCGCAGGGCGGCAATGATCTGGGTTGGGCTGTTGGATTTCTCAATGAAAACGTCAGCACGAGCGTCCATGCAGCGTTGTTCGAATTCACTCGCGCTGGAGCTGGTCACAACCGCCAATGGCACATTCGGAAATTTGGCCTTCAGGACCTGCACACCGGACATGCCCAAGGTGTCCGGCAGTTGCAGATCCAAGCAAAACAATTCAGCCTGACCGTTTTTTTCGACCGTCGATTCCACCACGTTCAATTTGTGAATTGGAATGATCTTGAGGCCAGGTTTGACTCGGTGAACGAGCATGGTCAGCGCGTCGCGCATCAGGGGATGGTCGTCAATGACGTAAACAGTCATATTTTGTTCTCGGAGTTATATGAAATGTACAAGCATATCATTAACTTAAAATTATAGATATTTATTTTGTTGAAATCAATAAAATCATTTTGACAAATTTTGACCCATCTGGTCAAAAAGTTGCAAATTAGCGACAACTGAAGCCAAAGTAGCTGCCGTGACAGGTTCGAGGCATGACTCCAATGCTGGCAGTGCATCGGCGCCTTCATTTTGAAGGCGTGAAATCGCTTGCCCGGCTTCTTTGGGTGAAGCAAAGCCAAGGCTTTGCAGCAATGTCACGCCTTTGGCATCCACCAATTTGAAATAGAACAGGCCGTCTTTTTCCCGGTACTGTTTGAAATTGGGCAGGGCGGTTTTGGTTTCTTTGGCCACCGTGGCAACCTTGCCAGATGACAGGGCACGCAGACCCACGGCGTGGCGTAAATCCCGCATGAAGGGCGTGGCCAACTGGCGAGCCTTGTCGGCACCGGCCAGCAAAATTTTGTCCATCTGCGCGGGGTTATCGATCAAGGATTGATAGTGCTCGCGCATGGGGGCAATTTCGCGGTCAATGCGCTCAAACAGCATTTGCTTCGCGTCGCCCCAGCCGATGCCCTCGGCATAGGCTCTGGCCATGGCGGCGGTTTCGTTGGCGCTGGCAAACGCCTGGTAAATCTGAAAAAGGGCCGAGCCTTCTGTCGCTTTGGGTTCTCCGGGTGCTTTGGAGTCGGTCACGATGCCTGCGATTTGCTTGCGCATTTGTGCTGCGGGTGCAAACAATGGGATGGTGTTGTCGTAGCTCTTGCTCATCTTGCGACCGTCCAGACCCGGAAGCAGCGCCACAGACTCTTCGATCACGGCTTCTGGCAAAACAAAGTGTTCGCCATACAAATGGTTGAAGCTTGACGCCATGTCACGCGCCATCTCGATGTGCTGGATTTGGTCGCGGCCTACAGGCACTTTGTGCGCCTTGAACATCAAAATGTCGGCGCCCATGAGCACCGGGTACATGAACAGGCCCGCAGTCACGTCGCTGTCTGGATCGTGACCTGCGGTGTTGTTTTTGTCCACTGCCGCCTTGTAGGCGTGGGCCCGGTTCAGCACGCCTTTGCCGGTCACACAGGTCAATAGCCAAGTGAGTTCGGGAATTTCGGGGATGTCGGACTGACGGTAAAAGGTGACTTTCTCTGGGTCCAAGCCCGAAGCAATCCAACTGGCCGCTATTTCCAGCGTCGAGCGCTGGATGCGGGCGGGTTCGTCGCACTTGATGAGTGCGTGGTAGTCGGCCAGAAAGTAAAAACCGTCGGTACTGGTGTCACGGCTCGCTTGCACCGTCGGGCGGATCGCACCCACGTAGTTGCCCAAGTGCGGTGTGCCCGTGGTGGTGATGCCGGTGAGAACGCGGGTGCGGTTAGGGGTGGTCATGGGTCAAACAAAAGACAAAGGATAAAAACATCAGCGCAAGAAAGCAGCCAAGGGACTGAGGGTGAACTTGAGAAATTCAAAGGTGACTCCCATCAGGGGCTGCATCCACCACGCACTGATGAGGCCGGTGAGGACCAGCGCCATCACGATGAAAAAGCCCCACGGCTCGACACGCGACACCAGCACCGCCTGCCGCCACGGCAACAGGCCGACCAATATTCGTCCCCCGTCAAGTGGGGGAAGCGGAAACAAATTGAAAGCAAACATGACCACATTCGTCAGCATGCCGGCCTTGCACATCTCAATGAAAAACCGCTCGGTGATGCCGCTGCCACTCAAGACATAAAACAACACACCCCATAGCAGGGCTTGCACCAGATTGGCGCCGGGGCCAGCCAAGGCCACCCAGACCATGTCGCGTTTGGGGTGGCGCAGCCGATCAAAACGCACCGGGACAGGCTTGGCGTAGCCGAACAAAAAAGCCCCGCTGGTGCTGAAATAAAGCAGCAGAGGCAACAAGATGGTGCCCACCAGGTCGATGTGGGGAAAGGGGTTGAGGGTGACACGCCCCAACACCGAGGCGGTGTTGTCGCCCAGACGCAGCGCAGCGTAGCCGTGGGCAGCTTCGTGCAAGGTGATGGCAAAGATCACCGGCAAGGCATAAATCAGGACGGTTTGAATGAGATCGGTCATGTTGGCCCCGATTGTCTCAGACCCGTCTGTGTCTGTTCGGTTTCAGCAAGAGGGTTGACCAAGACCGGGTCGACGAGTGGGCAGTCGATGTCCGCTGTGACGCCGCAGCTAAGGGCTGAGATGGACCAGTTCAGTGATCCGCTTTTCCAGCAGCTCGCGCGCATCGCGGTCGAACGAACGCACGCCCGATCGCAGTGTGGCGGTCTGCGGGATCAGGTTGCTCGTCGCGCCGGCATGGAAGGCATCCCCGGTGGTGATGGCCATTGACTGTCATGCCATGCCGCGGACCACAATGTCTCTGGGCGCATGCACCTTGGCAGCCGTGTCCATCACTGGGCTTGCAGATTGATCGACTTGGCAATCGCTCGGTAGCGCTCGATCTCGCTTTGGTAGATGCGCGCCAATTCGACCGGTGTGCGAGAAGGCAAGACCACATTGCCGCTGCCCTCCAAAGCTTTGCGTGTCTCAGGTGCTTCAGCAGAAGCATAGAAAGCTTTGTTCAAGGTGTTGACCACAGCGTCGGGTGTATTGCGGTGCACTTGTACCCCCGCCCAAATGTCAAACTCCATGGCCTCGAGGCCCTTCATAGCGGCCATCGCCGGGAACTGCTTGAACAGGGGGTGCGGGGTTTTCGAGGTCACGGCCAGTCCTTGAATTTTCCCGTCGATCAGGGTTTGTGGAATCGAGCCTGCCATGGGCAAGAACGCCATGTCGATCTGCCCTCCCATCAGATCCGTCAACAGCGGAGCAATGCCTTTGTAGGGGACATGCAGCATCTGCACCTTGGTCAGTTGCGAAAACTTTTCGCCAATCAGGTGGTACAGCGATCCTGGCCCTACGCTGCCATAGCTCAAGGGCTTGTCTGCGCTTTTGCGTGCCAGAGCGAGAAGTTCGTCCACCGACTTGACGTTGAGCGAGTTGCGAACGGCCAAAACCGTGTTCGTTGTGGCGAACTGAGCGACCAGCTTGAAGTCTTCGGATTTGTACTTGACACCCTGAATGGCCATGGGTGCCAGGACCAATTCCATGGGGCTGCCCAAACTGAGGGTGTAGCCGTCAGCTGGCGCACTGGCTAGCTTGGCCAGTCCGATCGAGCCGCCAGCGCCGCCGATGTTTTCAATGACCATGGTCTGGCCCAATTTGACAGCAGCATCGGGCTGCACCCTGCGGGCAAAAAAGTCGGAAGGGCCGCCTGCTGGATAAGGCACGATCAGGCTGATCGGCTTGGCGGGGTAAGTCTGTGCCATGGCGGAAGTCATGGCGCAGGAGGCGACGAGCAGGCCGCCAAGAAGGGTTTTGATGTTCATGGTGTCTCCTTTGGGGTTGAACTTTGGGGCCGGTGTGTTGGACCCTGTATTCATGCTAAAAATTTTGAATTCATGTGTCCAATGACTTATTTTTCTAATAATCATTCGTAAAATGCATGCATGAACCTCAGGCACCTTGAACACTGGCTGGCGCTGGCAGACACCGGCTCCTTCAGCCGCGCGGCAGAAAAACTGCACATCACGCAGTCCGCTTTGAGCCGCAGCATCCAGGCCCTGGAAGAGGATCTGGGGGGGCCTCTGGTGGATCGGGTGGGCAAAAAGAACGAACTCACACCTTTGGGCCGCTCTGTGCTGGAGCGGGCGCGGCGCATCGTGCACGAGGCCCAGGAGCTCAAACAAGGCGCCGCCTTGCTGCAGCAAGGCGGCTTGGGCGCCTTGCGTGTGGGATTGGGGTCTGGCCCCGGGGCGATGCTGATGACGCCCTGGCTGGTTTACATGGCCAAGCACCACCCCACAGTGCAGGTGACGGTCTCGCGAGGGTCTACCGAACTGCAATTGACGCAATTGCGCGAGCGGCAACTCGATGCCCTGGTGGTGGATGTGCGGCGCGTCGAATCCGCGCCGGATTTGAAAATGACACAGGTGGTTGAGATGCGTGCAGGCTTTGTCTGTCGTCAGGGCCACCCCTTGCTGAAGCGGTCCGCCAAGGGCTTGCCCTTTGATGCCTTGCTGTCTTTTCCCATCGCTTCCATCCAGTTGTCGCAAGAGGTGGCCCGATTGCTGGTGGACCACTACGGCCCGCAAGCCAACCCGGCACAAATGACCACCTTGCAGTGCGAGGACATCGCCAGCTTGCTGGATGTGGTGGGCCAGACCGATGCGATTTACTTTGGGATTGTGGGCGCGGCCCGAGAGGGCCTCACCCAGGGCCGCTTGGTGGAGTTGCCCATGCAAACACCCTTCAAAGGCCAGGCAAGGCTGGCCCTCATCACCTTGGCGGGCCGCACCGAGTTGCCCGTCATGTCGGTGTTTCGCGCGTTTGTGCAAAACCACTTGAGCGATTGAAAAAATAAAAAAGGAATCGGGATGCAGGAATGGCTTTACCCCATGGGGGTGGTGTTGTTGGGTTACACCGTGTTGGGTCTCACAGGTTTTGGCTCGGCTTTGGTGGTGGTGCCCTTGTTGGCCTGGAACTGGCCCTTGCCCGCCGTGGTGGCGCTCACTTTGCTGATGGACGTGCCCGCCTCGGCATTTCACAGCGGGCTGAACTGGCGGCAGGTGCAGTGGCGCGAGTTGCGCCGCCTGCTGCCCGGCATGGTGGTGGGCACGGTGCTGGGCTTGTGGCTCATGCAGCACATCAACAGCCGCTGGCCTTTGTTGCTGCTGGGGTTGTACGTGGCGGGCGTGGGCCTGAATGCCTTGCGCGTCAGGGCTGCGCCTTTGCAGCCGCCGGCCCCGGTCTGGGTGTATCCGGTGGGCGGGGCCATTGGCCTGGTGGAGATGCTGTTTGGCACGGCGGGTCCCTTGGTGGTGGCCTGGCTCAGCCGCCGCGTGGCCGATGTGCAGCAACTGCGCGCCAGCACGCCCATGGTCATTGCCACGGCGGCGGCCACGGTCTTGATGGTCATGGCCTTGGACGGTCGCTTGTCCAGCGGCGTGTTGTGGCAACGTTGGAGCTTGTTGATTGGTGTCGCGCTTGCTGGCGTGTGGCTGGGTCACCGTGTGGCGCACCGGGTGCCCGTGGCGCGATTGCGCCAGATCATCTGCTCTATGCTGGTCGCCAGCGGTTTGATGCTGGCGCTTGGGGCTGTGCGCTGAATCTGTTCAAACCAAAAAAGGGAGCCCATGGCTCCCTTTGGTGTGAACGCGGTGATGAGTTACATCAACAGGTGTTCGCCCGCGTTGTCACCACCCAGAGTCACATAGTTCACCTTGCGGATGTCCATCAACTTGGTGCCGCCGGAATAGCTGATCGAGCTTTGCACGTCTTGCTCCATTTCAATCAGCGTGTTGGCCAGCTTGCCCTTGATCGGCTCCAAGATGCGCTTGCCTTCCACGTGTTTGTACTCGCCTTTGTTGAAGTCGGAGGCCGAGCCGTAATACTCTTTGAACATCTCGCCATCGACTTCCACGGTTTTTCCGGGCGACTCTTCGTGGCCTGCAAAGAGTGAGCCGATCATGACCATGCTCGCGCCAAATCGGATGCTCTTGGCGATGTCGCCATGGCTGCGGATGCCGCCGTCGGCAATGATCGGCTTGGTCGCCACACGAGCACACCACTTGAGGGCTGATAACTGCCAGCCGCCCGTGCCAAAACCGGTCTTGAGCTTGGTGATGCAGACCTTGCCCGGGCCCACGCCCACTTTGGTGGCGTCGGCACCCCAGTTTTCCAGGTCGATGACGGCTTCGGGTGTGGCCACGTTGCCTGCGATCACAAAGCTGGTGGGCAGCTTGCCTTTGATGTAGCGAATCATGTCGCGCACGCTGTCGGCATGGCCGTGGGCGATGTCGATGGTGATGTACTCGGGCACGAGGTTTTCAGCGGCCAGCTGGTCCACGGTGGCGCGGTCGGGGGCTTTGACACCCAGCGAGATGGAGGCATACACGCCTTTGCCATGCATGTCGCGCACGAACTGGACGTTGTCCAGATCAAAGCGGTGCATCACGTAAAAGTAGTTGTTTTGCGCCAACCAAAGGCAGATGCTTTCGTCTACCACCGTCTTCATGTTGGCAGGCACCACCGGCAGGCGGAAGGTACGGCTGCCTAAGGTGACACTCGCGTCACACTCAGAACGGCTTTCCACGCGGCACTTGCGTGGCAAAAGCAGGATGTTGTCGTAGTCAAAAATTTCCATGAGAAAACCAAGCTCCAAAGAAGGATTCGTTGAGAAAACGAGTGAGCGCTTGGCTTGGCCGGTTTTTTTGACGAAAAAAAACCGGGCGCAAGAATCTTGGGCCCGGTGGCTGATTCTACCCGTGTTCAAACTCCCTGCGAAGCATCATTCGCGTTTCGATTTCAAGCGCTTGTGACATCATGGGGTGGCAGTGTCGGTTTGGTGGCCAACATGAAGGCCAAAGAGCCCAAGGCCGCCAGCAGGGCCAATAAGCTAAATCCCAGCTGGTAATCACCCGTCAGGTCAGCCAGCACCCCGGCGATCATGGGGCCGGCAATTTGCCCCAGCGCAATGATGGCGGCCGACAGTCCCAAGATGAGCCCAATCGCGTTGCGCCCAAAGTAGTCGGCCCGAATGGCCTGCATGAAAGGACCACGCAAACCCCAAGCAATGCCGTGGAACACCCCGAAGGCCAACAGCATGGCCATGCTGTTGGCATAGGTCAGGCACAGCATGCCGATGCCGTGGGCCAGCATGCACAGGGCGGCGACCTTTCTTTTGTCGAACCAGTCACCCATGGTGGCCCCCATCAGCACCCCGGCCAGCTGCCCAAAGGTCATGATCAGGATCACCCAACTGGCGGTGGTGAATGAATAACCGAGGCCCTCTTTCATGTGCGTGATGGCGTGCACATTCACGGCAGAAACCACCAGCAATGCCAAACCGTGGCCAATGGCCAGCATCCAGAAAGCCCGCGTGCGCAGCGCCTGCGCCACGGTGAATTCAACCTGCACGGGCGGCGCAGGGCGGCCTTCGGCCAGGTCGGCGGCGGCTTGCGCAGGGTTGATCCCGTCCACATGCTCGCCATGGTCCTCGGGGCGGCGGCGGATGATGTTGGCCATGGGCAAGCCCGTCAATAGAACCAGCGCACCCGAGCCCGCAGCCGTGGCCCGCCAGCCCCACACTTGGATGGACCAGGCCATCAGTGGCACCACCAGCCCCCCCATGGCCAAACCCAGGCTCATGATGGAGAGGGCGCGCGCGCGGAACTTCTCAAACCATTGCACCAGCGCCACCGACAGCGGAAAGTAGCCTCCCAGGCTGGCTCCCACGGCCATCAGGAGGGCGCTGGCATAAAACGTGGCAACGCTGTCGACCTGACTGAGCAACAACAAGCCGGCCGCAAACAGAACCATGCCCCAGCGGATCATTTTTTGGGGGCCTACACGGTCCATCACCCAGCCCAGCACCGGACCGATGATGGCGGCCTCCACCGACTGCAACGCGGCAGCCCCGGACAAGGTGGTTTTGCTCCAACCCATTTCGTCAGACAGCACGGCGATGTACAGGCCCAAAGCCTGCGTGAGAAAAGCCGCCAGCAAAAACTGAATGCCGCAAGCCGCGCCTACCATGCGCCAGCCGTAAAAAGACCTCACTTTTCAGTCCTTTCGAACAAGCGGCACCGTCTTCGCGCTCGCTTGCAGCTTTTCGGTGTGTGCCGAATATCAGGGGTCATAAAGGCGTATTGACTGATGGAGTAAGTGAATAGGCATCGTGGCACGATGGGCTCGCGTCAGCTGTCCCGAAGTCGACCAAAACCGATGTTGGCACCGCATCCCATCACCCGATCCATGGTCAGCGCCATCGACAGTTCGAACTTCCTACAATCTCTCTATGCTGTCAGACACCCCACCGAACACATCTTCCCCTTTGCTCGCCCAACTCAACGATGAGCAGCAACGGGCGGTGGCCTTGCCTCCCGAGCACGCTTTGATTTTGGCGGGTGCAGGTTCTGGCAAAACCCGCGTGCTGACCACGCGCATCGCCTGGCTCTTGCAGACCTCGCAGGTCTCGCCCGGCGGCATTTTGGCGGTGACCTTCACCAACAAGGCCGCCAAAGAAATGAAGCTGCGCCTGCAGTCCATGCTGCCAGTGAATGTGAACGTCATGTGGATCGGCACCTTCCACGGTTTGTGCAACCGTTTTTTGCGGGCGCATCACCAGCTGGCTGGATTGCCGCAGACCTTTCAAATTTTGGACACCCAAGACCAGTTGTCGGCCGTCAAGCGCCTTTGCAAACAATTCAATGTGGACGAAGACCGTTTCCCGCCCAAGCAGGTTCAGTACTTCATCTCGGGCTGCAAAGAAGACGGCCAGCGCCCGGGCGACGTGCCGGTGCGCGACGACGAGACCCGCCGCAAGGTGGAGCTGTACCAGCTGTACGAAGAGCAGTGCCAACGCGAGGGCGTGGTCGATTTTGGTGAGCTGATGCTGCGCTCGTATGAATTGCTGCGTGACAACGTGCATGTGCGCGAGCACTACCGTCGCCGTTTTCGCCACATTTTGGTGGACGAGTTTCAGGACACCAACAAGCTGCAGTACGCCTGGCTCAAGCAGCTCGCCGGAATGCCGGGGGAAGGTGGCGAATGCGCCATTTTGGCCGTGGGCGACGACGACCAAAGCATCTATGCCTTCCGCGGTGCGCGCGTGGGGAATATGGCCGACTTTGTGCGCGAGTTTCAAGTGCGCCATCAGATCAAGCTGGAGCAGAACTACCGCAGCTTCAGCAACATCTTGGATTCGGCCAACCACCTGATCAGCCACAACAAAACCCGTTTGGGCAAGACCCTTCGCACAGACCAAGGCGCAGGTGAGCCGGTTCGGGTGGTGGAGTCCCCGTCTGACTTTGCCGAGGCGCAGTGGCTGATTGAAGAGCTGCGGCAGTTGGTCAAGCAAGACGGTTTTGAGCGCAAGGAGGTGGCGCTGCTGTACCGCAGCAACGCGCAAAGCCGGGTGCTCGAAACCGCGCTGTTCAACGCCGGTTTTCCGTACCGGGTTTATGGCGGTTTGCGCTTTTTTGAACGTGCCGAGATCAAGCACGCGCTGGCCTATTTGCGCCTGATGGAGAACCCCAACGACGACACCAGTTTTTTGCGGGTGGTCAACTTTCCGCCGCGTGGCATCGGGGCGCGCAGCATCGAGCAATTGCAAGACGCCGCCCGTGCTGCAGGCTGTTCTTTGCACGACGCCGTCAGCGTCACCACCGGCAAGGCCGGGGCCAATTTGGCCGCCTTTGTGGCCATGGTCGATGTGCTGCGAGAGCAGACCGAGGGCCTGACGCTGCGGGAGATCATCGATTTGGTGCTGGACAAGACCGGTTTGCTTACCCACTACCGGACTGAGAAAGAAGGTGCCGATCGGGTAGAAAACCTGGAGGAACTGGTCAACGCTGCCGAGAGTTTTGTGACACAAGAAGGCTTTGGCCGCAGCGCGGTGGCTCTGCCGCAGGGCTTGTCGACATCCTTGTCACAAAGCCCGGTCAGCCAAGGTCTGAGTGGCTCCACAGAGGCATATCCGGACGGAGGCTTGGGCAGCATCGATGAGTTCAGCGAAGATGGCGTGATCATGAGCCCACTGGCGGCCTTTCTCACCCATGCTTCTTTGGAGGCGGGCGACAACCAGGCCCAAGCGGGTGAAGATGCGGTCCAACTCATGACGGTGCATGCCAGCAAGGGACTGGAATTTGATGCGGTGTTCATCACCGGCTTGGAAGAGGGGCTGTTCCCGCACGAAAATGCGATGAACGATTTTGATGGTCTTGAAGAAGAGCGCCGCCTGATGTACGTGGCCATCACACGCGCTCGCAAGCGTTTGTATCTGAGTCACTCGCAAACCCGCATGCTGCATGGTCAAACCCGCTACAACCTGAGAAGCCGTTTTTTGGCCGAGTTGCCAGAGGCGTGCCTGAAATGGGTAACACCAAAAAATGCCGGGTTCTCGAATCTGGGCACGGCTGGCACAGGTGCAGATTCTTCCGGTGGTGGTTGGCCGCAAACCCCGGCCTTCAACCGCCAGGCCCGTCCCGCTTGGGGACAGAGCAGCTTGAGTGCCGAAACCTACAAAAGCCCCCCCGTTCCGGTGCAAAAAGCCGCGCCCGAGCACGGCATCAGCGCGGGCAAAACCGTCTTCCACACCAAATTTGGAGAAGGCAAAGTGCTGGCTGTGGAGGGCATGGGGGCCGATGCCCGCGCCCAGGTCAATTTTCCGCGTCACGGGGTGAAATGGCTGGCGCTGAGCGTGGCCAAGCTCACCGTGGTCTAAACTCTTTTTCTGCTTTGAAAGATCCCATGAAAATCACCCAAAATACCGTCGTCACCATGCAATACAAGGTGACCAATGCCCAAGGCCAGCTGCTGGACAAAGCCCAAGAGCCCACTTCTTATTTGCATGGCGGTTACGACAACACTTTCCCAAAAATCGAAGAAGCCCTGGAAGGTCAAGAGGTGGGTTTTGCCACCACCTTGAAGCTGGCCCCAGCCGATGCGTTTGGCGAGCGCGATGAGGGCTTGGTGCAGACCATTCCCAAAAGCGAATTTCCGCCGGGCGTCAAGGTGGGCGGTCAGCTGCGTGGCCGCACGCCAGACGGGCGCGAGCAGGTGTTCAATGTGCTCAAAATCAAGGGCGACCAAGTGATGCTCGACGGCAACCACCCTTGGGCTGGACAGCACTTGAGCTTGGCGCTCAAGGTGGTCGAAGTCCGAGCTGCCTCAGCAGACGAAGTGACACACCGTCACGCCCACGGGGCACACGGTCACCAGCACTGATCAATCGGCGTTGGGTGAGTTGGGTGGTGGCGCGGCTTGTTCGTCGTCAACGTCGGTTGAAAAACAATCGCGCACCGAAAACAGCATCGAGGTGAAGAACATGCCTGCCACCATCAAGGCCAAGGGCAAGAACGCTGCCGTCATCAGCTGTGGGCTGCCCATCAAGCTGGTGATGAGCAATGCCAAGATGGCTGTGACCATGAAAATCACGCCCCAAGCCACCACATAGACCGTGAAAGCTTTCAGGTTGCGCCAGCAAGCCATGAAACTGAAAAACAGACTCTTGACCGCTGGCATGCCGTACCAGTGCACCAGCGCAGGTGAATGCCAAAACATCATGGACAGTGGCACATAAAACAGCATGGACACCCACAGGGCGGTCTGGAACGAGTCGGCCGTGACCACATCGGGGGTCATCTTGGCCCCACCAAAATAAACCTTGGCAAATGTGCCGCCATCGACCAAGGTGGAAATCAGCATGACGACCAAGAAAATCACCGCGTACAAACTGCCCAAATGGAACATGGTTTTGCGGTGAGGCCCCGCCTTGAAGGCCGCAAACAAAACGCCAGGCATTGGAAACTTGCCTTCTGAAGCGGTTTGCGTGGCCGCCATCATGCCCAGCGTGAGCCCCGGCAGAACAATCAAAGCCAAAGCGCTGCCGATGAAGGGCACGATGGAGACAAGAGACACGGTGGTCATGAACAAAAAGAACAGACCCGTCATGGCCAAGGGCTGACGCCAAAAAGTACGCATGCCTTGTTTGGCCCATTTCAGGCCCGCGCTGGCGGGAACGATTTGCAGATTCATGGTGGTCAGATGGTGACAGACAAGGACACAGGGCAGAGAATGCGGCCGCGCAGGACGCGCTCGAAATGGGTCGGATCGTGTGGGGTGAGCATGGAAGCTTCTCGGGGCAGATGGTAGTCCCAGAGGCGGGAAATCCAGAATCGCAAAGCCCCGGCCCGCAAAAGGGCGGGCAGTAAAGCACGCTCAGAAGCCGTCAATGGGCGTTCTTGGCCATAGGCTTTCAGCATCGCCCTGGCGCGTTCGGCGACATGTTGGCCCGTGGGCAGGTCGATGCACCAATCGTTCAGGCAAACGGCCAAGTCGAAAAGCCAGGTGTCAACGCCCGCAAAGTAAAAGTCAAAAAAGCCGGTCAGTTGTTCACCGTCAAACATCACGTTGTCGCGAAACAGGTCGGCGTGCACGGGCCCACGGGGCAAAGCGGCAAAGTCGGCGCTTTCAGCGATGTGGTTTTGGTATGCCAGTTCACTTCGCAGCAATGCCGCTTGTGCAGCGTCCAGATGTGGCAACACCACCGGGACGGTTTCGTTCCACCATGGCAGACCGCGCAAATTGGGCTGGCTGCGGTTGTAGTCGGCCCCCGCCAGGTGCATGCGCGCCAGCATTTGGCCTACAGCGGCGCAGTGCACGGCCTGTGGCTGCAATTGGCTTTTGCCCGAGAGTTTGTTGACCACGGCTGCCGGCTTGCCGTTCAGACTGTGCAGCACATCGCCATCGCGGTTGGCAGCTGGGTCGGGCACCGGTATCCCCCGGGCTGCCAAAAACTTCATCAGCAGCAGGTAAAAAGGCAGTTGCTCGTGGGTGAGGCGCTCAAACAATGTGAGCACATACTCACCTTGGGTGGTGGTGGCGAAGTAATTGGTGTTTTCAATCCCACCCTCGATGCCGCGCAAAGCGGTGAGCTGTCCCAGATTCAGGGCTTGCATCAGGTCGTTGGCCTGGGCTTCGGTGACTTCGGTGAATACCGCCATGGGGGTGAGGGTCAAAGTGCCAGAGGGTCTGGCTTAGGTGGGGAAAACAGGGATTGTAGAGGGCGAAAAGCCAACAATGACCCGCAAAGGGCTGGGTGCGCTGGGCCGATGTGGCAAAGCGAAGCGCCTCTGAGGCCCAGCGCACCCAGCCCTTGGCGGGTCTGCCCGGGGCGCGGTGTGATGGTGTGCGGGGCCTGCGCCCAGGCTCAGAGGCGCTTCGCTTTGCCACATCGCCCCGGCGCAAACCCGGATCCCGATCAGTTGGGGGAGGCGAAAATTCCTTATCCCGGTACACAATCAGGGGATGAGCGACAACACCCCCGACACCCTACCCAACACCGCCCAACCGACCCTCTTGCTGGTCGATGGCTCCAGTTACCTGTACCGCGCCTTTCACGCCATGCCTGATCTGCGCGCCGTGCCGGGCGACCCGAGCAGCCCCGCCACCGGCGCGATTCGCGGCATGATCAACATGATGGAACGGCTGCGCAAAGACGTGCCAACTGTTTATGCGGCTTGCGTGTTCGACGCCAAGGGCCCCACTTTCCGCGACGAGCTGTACCCCGAGTACAAAGCCAACCGCAGCCCCATGCCCGACGATTTGCGCAGCCAAATTGAACCCATCCACGAGCTGGTGCGCCTGATGGGCTGGACGGTGCTGGACGTGCCGGGTGTGGAAGCCGACGACGTCATCGCCACTCTGGCCCATGTGGCCGCCCAGCAAGGCATCCAAGTCACGGTGTCGAGTGGCGACAAAGATTTGAGCCAGTTGGTGAACCAGCACATCACCATCATCGACACCATGAACGGCAAGGTGCGCGATGTGGCGGGCGTCACGGCCGAGTTTGGCGTGCCGCCCTCGCTCATGATCGACTACCAGACGCTGGTGGGTGACACGGTGGACAACGTGCCGGGTGTGGCCAAGGTCGGCCCCAAGACGGCGGCCAAATGGCTGATGGAATACGGCTCGCTCGACAAGCTCATGGAAAACGCCCACGACATCAAAGGTGTGGCGGGTGAGAACCTGCGCCAGGCGGTGGACTGGCTGCCCAAGGGCCGCGCTCTGGTG
Source organism: Limnohabitans sp. Rim8 (assembly GCF_943326455.1). Taxonomy (NCBI): domain Bacteria; kingdom Pseudomonadati; phylum Pseudomonadota; class Betaproteobacteria; order Burkholderiales; family Comamonadaceae; genus Limnohabitans; species Limnohabitans sp. Rim8. The sequence continues at coordinate 39,793 of NZ_CALPTI020000019.1, read as the reverse complement.
TCCATGAAAACCGATTGCGACCTGAACGGCTGGGTGCCCGATTTGCCTTCTCTGGCCAGCCTGCACCTGCATGAGCCCGACAAAGGCAAACTGCTTAATTTTTACCAGACCTACGGCTTCAAAGGCTTGGCTCAGTCTCTGGGCGGGGCCATGCCCGCGGCTGTGGCTAAAAAAACCACCAAACCCAAAGACACAGGCATGGGCGATTTGTTTGGCTCGGCGCCAGACGAAGAGCCTGCGTCATTGCCCGAACTGGACACCGCTGCCAGCTCGGTGCAAGGCAATTTGAAATACGACACCGTCGTCGACTGGGCCGCGTTCAACACTTGGCTGGACCGCATTGAGCAAGCAACGCTTACCGCCATTGACACCGAAACCACGTCTCTGGACGCTATGCGCGCCGAGATTGTGGGCATCTCGCTGAGTGTCAAGCCCGGCGAGGCGGCCTATATTCCGCTGGCCCACAACGGCCCGGCTGCGCCCGAGCAGCTGCCTTTGGCACAGGTGCTGGCCAAGCTCAAGCCTTGGCTCGAAAACCCGGCACGTTACAAACTGGGTCAGCACATCAAATACGACCGCCATGTGTTCGCCAACCACGGCATTGAGGTGCAGGGCTATGCCCACGACACCATGCTGCAAAGCTATGTGCTCGAAGTGCACAAACCGCACGGTCTCACAAGTCTTGCCGAGCGCCATGTGGGCCGCAAAGGCGTGACCTACGAAGACCTGTGCGGCAAAGGCGCGCACCAAATTCCGTTTGCCCAGGTCGATGTCGACAAAGCGGCGAATTACTCGTGCGAAGACTCAGACCAGTGCCTGGACGTGCACCTGGCGCTGTGGCCGCAAATCCAGGCGCATGCGGGCCTCAAGTACGTGTACGACTTGGAAATCGCCACCAGCGAGGCGCTCTACCGCATCGAGCGCAATGGCGTGCTGATCGACGCGCCCACCCTGGCCGCGCAAAGCCAAGCACTGGGCGAGCGCATCGTGCAACTCGAAAGCGAGGCCTACGAGATCGCCGGGCAGCCCTTCAATTTGGCCAGCCCCAAGCAACTGGGTGAGATATTTTTTGACAAGCTGGGCCTGCCTGTGGTCAAGAAAACCGCCACGGGAGCTCGCAGTACCGACGAAGAAGTGCTGGAAAAATTGGCCGAAGACTACCCGCTGCCCGCCCGCATTTTGGAGCACCGCAGCCTGGCCAAGCTCAAAGGCACCTACACCGACAAGCTGGCGCAGCTGGCGCTGCCACGCACGGGTCGGGTACACACGCATTACGCGCAGGCCGTGGCCGTCACAGGCCGCCTGTCGAGCAACGAGCCCAACCTGCAAAACATCCCGGTGCGCACCGCCGAAGGGCGCAAGGTGCGCGAGGCCTTTGTGGCCCCGGCGGATTGTGTGATTGCCAGCGCCGACTACAGCCAGATCGAGCTGCGCATCATGGCGCATCTGAGCGACGACGCGGCTTTGCTCAAGGCCTTTCACGACGGGCTGGACGTGCACAAAGCCACGGCGGCCGAGGTGTTTGGGGGGACGCCCGACACCGTGACCAGCGAACAGCGCCGTTATGCCAAGACCATCAACTTCGGCTTGATCTACGGCATGAGCGCCTTTGGTCTGGCCAAGGCGCTGGGCATCGACAACACCGCCGCCAAAAACTACATCACCCGCTACTTTGAGCGCTTTGCAGGCGTCAAGCACTACATGGACGCCACCCGAGAACAAGCCAAAGCACTGGGTTATGTCGAGACGGTGTTTGGCCGCCGCCTGATGCTGCCTGAGATCAACAGCCCCAATGGTCCACGCCGCGCCGGGGCCGAACGCGCCGCCATCAACGCGCCCATGCAGGGCACAGCCGCTGACCTGATCAAGCTGAGCATGGTCGCGGTGCAAAAAGCGCTGGATGAACAAGGCAAGACCACCAAGGTCATCATGCAGGTGCACGATGAACTGGTGTTTGAGGTGCCTGAATCAGAAATCGAGTGGGTGCGCACCGAGGTGCCGCGCATCATGGCCGGTGTGGCCGATTTGAAGGTGCCGCTTTTGGCAGAAGTCGGTTTTGGTCCGAACTGGGAGCAGGCGCACTGAGCGTCAAGCTGGCTGCCAGGGCACGTGCTTTTGCATGATGGCCTCAAACAGCGCAGAGCGTTCAAAAGCTGTCAGCCAAGCGGCCAAGGCAGCCCAGGGCTGCGAGGCAAACCAAGCTGGGTCGGTGTGGGCGTATTGGCGCACAAAGGGTGCCACTGCGGCGTCGGCCAGACCGAAGTGCTTGCCTGCCAAAAATGGCTGTGCGCGAAGCCGCGCATCCAGCCTGCGCAACCAAAGTGCCGCCTCATCGCGATCGGCCGAGCCGCTGTCTAAGCCGGATCGGTTCGGGTATTTGTAACGGTCCAGTTGCCGCTTGAAAGGTCCGTCGTTGTGTGCGATGAGGCCCAGCGCATCGGTCATGGCCGCATCTGCGCTCGGCAGCCAACCCAGAGGGTCTTGCTCACGCAGCGCCCACAGCATGATGTCCAGACTTTGTTCCAGCACCCGATCGCCTGCCGCGCTGGTCAGCCACAGCACGGGCACAGTGCCTTTGGGCGAGAGGGCCAGCATGTGGGCCGGTTTGTGCTTCAACACCACTTCGCGGTGTTCGTAAACCGCGCCGCTGATGTGCAGGGCCAGTCGTGCCCGCATGGCATAAGGGCAGCGGCGAAAAGAGTAAAGAACGGGCAACACAGGCAGCATGGGCATCACGGTCTCGGGCATGCTGGAGTTTAGAGGACTTGAATGTGCCAAGATAATGGCCATGTTTGTGCACCCCATCCAAGGAGACCCCACTTGAACTCAGATCTGTTTGAAGATTCCCAAGCCCTGCTGGGCGGGAAAATCGGCGCCGCCGGTACCACCCGTCGCATGGCCATGAAGACCGCTTTGGGCGTAGGTTACGCGGCGGCTGCGCTGCCCATCATGGCCCAAACCGCCATCAAAACGCCCTCCACGGGCTTGCTGGCCGGGGAAGTGACCATCGATGTCAACGGTTTCAAGATGCCGGCTTACCGCAGCGCGCCTGCAGGCAAAACTGGTTTGCCGGTGGTGCTGGTCATTTCAGAAATTTTTGGTGTTCATGAATACATCGCTGACACCACCCACCGATTGGCCCAGGCAGGCTACTTGGCCATTGCCCCAGAACTCTTTGTGCGCCAAGGCGACCCCAACGAGTATGGCGAGCTGGCCAAACTCCAGTCCGAAATCATTGCCAAAGTGCCCGATGCGCAAGTGATGGCAGATTTGGACGCTTGCGTGGCTTGGGCTGCTGCAAACGGCGGTAACACCGACAAGCTGGCCATCACAGGCTTTTGTTGGGGCGGACGCATCACTTGGTTGTATGCGGCTCACCAGCCCAGGCTCAAAGCGGGCGTGGCTTGGTATGGCCGCTTGGTGGGCAACACCAGCCCCCAAACCCCGCAGCACCCTTTGGCTTTGGCAGGCAGTTTGAAGGCGCCAGTGCTCGGTTTGTATGGTGGTGCAGACACCGGCATTCCGTTGGATACGGTGGATAAAATGAAAGCCGAATTGGCCAAAGGACCGGCATCGGCCAAGGCCAGTGAATTTGTGGTTTATCCTGATGCGCCACATGCTTTTCATGCCGACTACCGCCCCAGCTATCGCAAACCGGCGGCAGACGATGGATGGCAGCGCATGTTGGCCTGGTTCAAACGCTTCGGTGTGGCGTGATGTTGAAATACTGAGATGGCCCTTCAGGGGTGAATTCTCATAGCCGCCCATTGTGGCGTGTGTTCTGTAAAACCGCCCATTGGGGCGGTTTGTTTTGGGGTGCGGTGCACTCCGGGAAACATGATGACTTTATTGGCGATATTGGTGGGCACTTTGTTGGCGGGCATTGGCAGCGTTTGGGTGGCGGCTTGGTTGAGTTTTGGTGTTTTGAGCCGCTACACCCAGCACATGCTGAGCCTGGCGGCTGGGGCTTTGATGGCCACGTCGTTCTTGCATTTGTTGCCAGAAGCCTTTGAGAGCGGCGTAGGCCCACATGAGCTCTTTTTGACTTTGCTGGTGGGTTTGGTGTTCTTCTTTTTGCTCGACAAGGCCGAGCTGTGGCACCACGGGCACGAGCATGGCCACGGCCACGACCACGGTCACGCTCACTCTCATTCTCACGCGCATCAGCACGACCATTTAGATGCCCCCAGGGGCCAATGGGCCGTATTGGCCGGGGACAGCGTGCACTGTTTTGGCGACGGTATTTTGATCGCATCAGCCTTCATGGCCGACATGCACCTGGGCATGATCGCTGCACTGGCGGTGTGGGCCCATGAGATTCCTCATCACATGGGCGACTTGGCCGTTTTGCGGCAGGGCAGCAGCAGCCGCCGCGCTGCCATCGTGAAGGTGTCCATGGCTGGCGCCATCACGGCGCTGGGCGGCGCTGTGGGCTATGTGTTGGTGGACGCTTTGCGCGAATGGTTGCCGTTTTTCTTGGTCGTGGCCAGCAGCAGCTTTGTTTATGTGGCTTTGGCCGATCTGATTCCGCAACTGCAAAAGCGGCTGTCAGCCCGAGAGACAGCGGCCCAAATTCTCTGGTTGAGCGTTGGCATTGGCATGGTGCTGCTGGTGAGTGCTATAGCGGGTCACCAGCACTGAACTCAACCCTTGGCGCAGGGCAAGCCCGGGGTATTGCACCACTCGCTCCAACTGCCCGCATACAGCGCAGTCGTGCCCAAACCGGCCATTTCCATGGCCATCAAATTGGGCACAGCCGTCACGCCAGAGCCGCAGTGGTGCACCACTGTGCTGGGTGTTCGACCCGCGAGAACCTGGTCCCATTCGGCGCGCAGTGCTTCGGGTGATTTGAAGCAACCGTCTTCTGTGAAGTTTTCGGTAAACGGCCGATTCAAGGCCCCGGGGATGTGGCCTGCGACCGGGTCGAGCGGCTCCATCTCCCCCCTGAAACGCGCACCGGCCCGGGCATCGACGATGGTTTGCTCGGGGCGCCCCAAGGCGGCCGAAACATCTGCAGTCAGCAACAACTGGCGCAACGCAGCTTTGACTGCAAACTCCGCCGGTGTCGGCGATGGCGCAGGACCAGAGGCGAGGGCACCGCCAGCTGCTTTCCATGCCGCAAGGCCGCCATCGAGCAAAGCCACCGCGTCGTGGCCCAACCATTTCAGCATCCACCACAGGCGGCCGCAGTAAGCGCTTTTGTTGCGGTCGTACACCACGATTTGCATGCCGTTGTGCAGCCCCAGGCTGCCCAGCCATTTGGCAACGGCCGCGCGCTGGGGCAGGGGGTGGCGTCCCGCGTTAACACCCTCTCCCGGCGCGTGTGTACTCAAGTTTTTGTCCAAATGTGCAGGCAGTGCACCTGCAATCCGTTCGCCTGCAAAAAAGCCATCGGCCAGTTCGGGTTTCATCAAATCAAAACTGCAGTCCAGCACGGCGCAGGGTGTGCCGTTTGCTTGCAGGGCTTGAAGTTGGGGGGCGGTGATCAACATGTTGTACATGGTGCAGGTCTCCTTTCAATGTTCTTCAGCGGGGGTTCGTGGTCAGGTGCGGTTGCGCAAGGCGGTGGCGGCGATGCCGCTGGCGATGATCAGGGCCATGCCGGCCCAACCCATCAGGGGAAGTTGGTCGCCAAATAAAAACAAGCCGTAAAGCGCAGCAAACACGATGCCAGAGTACTGCAAATTGGCCGCCACCAATGTCGCGCCGTTGTTGTAGGCCCTGGTCATGCACAGTTGCCCCAAGGCTGCGAGCAAACCAATGGGCAAAAGCCAACCCACATGCGGCCAGACCCAGTCGCTTGGGCCCACAAACAGCATGGCCACGGCTCCTGTGAGGGCGGTACCGATGGAAAAATAAAGAACGGTGCGGGCTTCCGGTTCGCCCACGCGACCTAGAGCCGCCACTTGCATGTAGGCCAGCGCGGCGCCCAGCCCTGAGAGCAAGCCGATCACGCCAGCAAACAGCTGGTTTTGCTCAATGGTGGGACGCAAGATCATGACCACACCCGCAAAGCCTGCGATCACGGTGAGCACCACCGGAGCTTGCCGAGCCAAGTCCTGCACTTTGCCCATGACCAGGGAACCGCCCACCAAAAAAGCCGCCATCCAGATGCCACTCATGTAATTGAGTGTCATGGCGGTGGCCAGGGGCAAATGGGCGATGGCATAAAACCAGGCGGTCAGCGAGAACACCCCAACGACCGAGCGCCACGCATGCATGAGAGGGATGGGTGTGCGCAGTGCCACACGCTGGTGACGACAAATGGCCACCATGAAAAAAATCCCGATCAGACCTCGGTAAAACACCAGCTCAAAAGTGTGGAAGTACTCCGAGGCGTATTTGATGCAAACGCTCATCGTCGCAAAAAAAAGCGACGACAAAATCATCCAAGAGGCTTGCATCCGGGCGGGCTTCAGAGGGCCTGCATTTGCTGGCGATACCACTCGTGAAAGTGCTGCATCCCGTCTTCCATGGGGCTTTGGTAAGGCCCGACCTCGTTGTCGCCGCGCGCCAGCAAGGCTTTGCGGCCTGCGTCCATGCGCTCGGCGATTTCGTCGTCCTCGATGCAGGTTTCCATGTAAGCCGCTTGCTGGGCCTCGACAAATTCGCGCTCAAAGGCCACGATTTCTTCGGGGTAGTAAAACTCCACCATGTTCAGCGTCTTGTTGGGGCTGACCGGGTGCAGGGTCGACACGGTGAGCACATGTGGATACCACTCCACCATGATGTGGGGGTAATACGTCAGCCAAATGGCACCGCGCTCTGGCAGTTGGCCGTTGCGGTACTTCAGCAGCACCTCGTGCCACTTTTTGTAGGTGTCCGAGCCGGGCTTGCCAAAACCGCCAGACACGCCCACGGTTTGCACCGAATAGTGTTCTTTGAATTCCCAGTTCAGGTCGTCGCAGGTCACAAACTGACCCAGCCCCGGGTGGAAGGGGCCGACGTGGTAATCCTCTAGATAAACTTCGATGAAAGTTTTCCAGTTGTAGTTGCATTCGTGCAGCTCAACCCGGTCAAGAGCATAGCCATCAAAATTCAGCTGCGATCTGGGGCCCATGCCTGCCAGGTCAGCGGCGATATCGCGGCCGTTGTCCTCGAACAAGAGGCCGTTCCATGCCTGCAATTTGTAGTTGTTCAGGTTCAGGCAAGGGTCTTGAGCAAAGTGAGGGGCGCCGAGCAATTGGCCGTCTGGCGCATAGGTCCAGCGGTGCAGCGGGCACACAATGTTGCCGCCTGCGCTGCCTTTTTGCTGGGTTTGCAGGTTGCCACGACCATTCAGCATGATGGCTTGGCGGTGGCGGCAGACATTCGAGACGAGTTCAACCCCGCCTTGGGCGTTGCGCACCAATGCGCGTCCTTGCGCCTCGTGGGGCAGGGCGTAGTAATCGCCCGGGTTGGGTACTGACAGCTGATGGCCCACATAGCGGGGACCCGGCCGAAAGAGCGTGTTCAATTCGCGCTGAAACAGCGCTTCATCGAAATAAGTGGAAACTGGTAGTTGGCTTGCGGCCTGCTGCAGTTGAAGACTTAAATCAGACATGGGTGACCTGACCTAGAGACTCCCCCTATGAAGGGGCAGGAACAAAGCGCTGAATTCAAGGAAAACAACGCAAAAAAATGACAGGCCAAAGCCTGCCGATGAGCCGCGATTCTACCCTGTGCCGCGTTCAGTGGATGGGGAAGCATTCAGCTTGGTGAACGCTAGGACCCCATGGGCCGTCAGCCAAACTTCCCAGGACCTGTCGCGTCTTGTGGAGTTGACATGGCCAACTGTCAGCCAAATCATGGCTTAAGGCCTAAAATCTGGTTTTTTCTTCGGAATACCCCATGCCCAAGGCCGCGCCCATTGACACCGCTGACACCCAAGCTGCGCCTTTGCCGGCCAGCTACGAAGCGGCTTTGACGGAGTTAGAGGGACTGGTCAGTCAATTGGAGTCTGGCCAGATGCCTTTGGACCAGCTTTTGACGGGTTACCAGCGCGGCGCGGCTTTGTTGGCGTTTTGCCGAGACAAACTCAAAGCCGTCGAGGATCAGATTCAGGTTCTGGACGGCGGACAACTCAAACCCTGGAGCGGTGCATGAGCCTGGAGCTGAAAGCCTGGATGCAGCCGCATCTGGACCGCGTTGAACAAGTGTTGTCCTCCGGCATCGCCCTGCATTCACCGGCCGATTTGGGTGCCGCCATGCGCTACGCCGTGTTGGACGGCGGTAAGCGATTGCGCCCTCTGTTGGTGCTGGCCACAGCCGAGGCGGTGGGTGATGCGATCAGCAGCTCCGCAGCCCTCAATGCTGCCTGCGCGATTGAGTTGATCCACGCGTATTCATTGGTGCACGACGACATGCCTTGCATGGACAACGACGTGCTCAGGCGCGGCAAGCCCACGGTGCATGTGCAGTTTGGCGAGGCGCAAGCCCTGCTGGCGGGTGACGCTTTGCAGACCATGGCCTTCGAATTCTTGACCCCCTTGGACGGCAGTGTGCCTGCGGCGGTTCAAGCCGCTTGCGTGGCCCTGTTGGCCCGGGCTTCGGGTTACCAAGGCATGGCCGGAGGTCAAGCCATTGACCTGGCCAGCGTGGGCCAGCGCCTGAGTGAAGACCAGCTGCGCCAGATGCACCGCCTCAAAACCGGGGCGTTGCTGCTGTGCAGCGTGCAGATGGGCGCGGCCTGTGTGCCCGGCGTGCCCGCCCCGATACAGGCGGCCTTGAGTCGATTTGGTCAGGCACTGGGCCTGGCCTTTCAGGTGGTGGACGATGTCCTGGATGTGACGGCGGATTCGGCCACGCTGGGCAAGACTGCAGGCAAGGATGAAGCCGCCGACAAACCCACTTATGTGGCCTTGATGGGGCTGGATGCTGCCAAGGCTTATGCCGACGCACTGGCGGCTCAGGCCGTGCAAGCCTTGGCCGATACCGGATTGCCCGATGACCGTTTGGCCGCGCTGCGCGCTTTGACTGCCATGGTGGTAGAAAGAAACAACTGACATGACCGATTTGCTCAAAAACATCGACTCTCCCGCTGACCTGCGCCGTTTGCAGCGCACCGAATTGCCAGCCTTGGCCGATGAATTGCGGCATTGCGTGCTCGACAACGTCTCCAAAACCGGTGGGCATCTGAGTTCCAACCTGGGCACTGTCGAATTGACCGTGGCTTTGCATTACGTCTTCAACACCCCCGAAGACCGCATCGTTTGGGATGTGGGCCACCAGACTTACCCACACAAAATTCTGACAGGCCGTCGTGACCGCATGCCCACGCTGCGCCAATTCGGCGGTCTGTCGGGCTTTCCGCGCCGCGACGAAAGCGAATACGACACCTTTGGCACGGCCCACTCGTCCACCAGTATTTCGGCCGCTTTGGGCATGGCCGTGGCCGCACGCCAAAAAGGCGAGTCGCGCCACTCGATTGCGGTGATCGGCGACGGCGCCATGACCGCTGGCATGGCTTTCGAAGCCCTGAATAACGCGGGCGTCGAAGAATGCAAGCTGCTGGTGATCCTGAACGACAACGACATGTCGATCAGCCCACCTGTGGGTGCGCTGAACCGCTATTTGGCCCAGCTCATGAGCGGGCGGTTTTATTCCGCCGCCAAGGCCGGGGCCAAAAATGTGCTCAAAAACGCACCGCCCCTGTTTGAACTCGCCAAGCGCTTGGAAGAAACAGCCAAAGGCATGGTGGTGCCGGCGACGCTGTTTGAGAAGTTTGGCTTCAACTACATTGGCCCGATCGATGGACACGACTTGGAGTCTTTGATCCCGACGCTGGAAAACATCAAGAACCTGGACGGCCCGCAGTTTTTGCATGTGGTGACCAAAAAAGGCCAAGGTTATGAAAAGGCCGAAGCCGACCCGGTGGCCTACCACGGCCCCGGCAAGTTCGACCCGAACGTGGGCCTGGTGCCTGCGGCCACGCCCGCCAAAACCACCTTCACCCAGGTGTTTGGCCAGTGGCTGTGCGACATGGCCGACAAAGACATGCGCCTGGTCGGCATCACGCCCGCCATGCGCGAGGGCTCGGGCATGGTGGCTTTTCACCAGCGCTTTCCCAAGCGTTATTTCGACGTGGGCATTGCCGAGCAGCATGCCGTGACCTTTGCCGCCGGCATGGCCTGCGAGGGCCTGAAGCCCGTGGTGGCCATTTATTCCACCTTTTTGCAGCGCGGCTACGACCAACTGATTCACGACGTAGCACTGCAAAATTTGCCGGTGGTGTTCGCTTTGGACCGCGCAGGCCTGGTGGGGGCCGATGGCGCCACCCATGCGGGGGCTTACGACATCGCCTATATCCGCTGCATCCCCAACATGAGCTTGGCTTGTCCGGCCGATGAGCGCGAATGCCGTCAGTTGCTGAGTACCGCTTACGCACAAAACCACCCGGTGGCGGTGCGCTACCCGCGTGGCGCGGGCGTGGGCACCGAACCCGGACGCGATCTGGACACCTTGCCCTTTGGCAAGGGCGAAGTGCGCCGCCAAGGCGAAAAAATCGCCATTTTGGCCTTTGGCACTTTGCTGGCCCCGGCCCTGCAGGCTGGTGAAAAGCTCAATGCCACCGTGGTCAACATGCGCTGGGTCAAGCCGCTGGATGTTGAGCTGCTGGCCCAAATCGCCCAAAGCCACGAGCGTTTGGTCACGTTGGAAGAGGGGTGCATCATGGGCGGCGCGGGCAGCGCTGTGGCCGAGGCTTTGCAGCAATTGCAGATCAATCGGCCCGTCTTGCACCTGGGCTTGCCCGATGAGTTCATTGAGCACGGTGATCCGGCCAAGTTGCTGGCTCTGCAGGGTCTGGATGCCACTGGCATCGAGCATTCAGTGCGTCAACGTTGGAACGACTGACCCGGTTTTCAAGCGGATTCGCTTGAATTTCGTGGGAATGTTGGTTTTGGTAAACCCCTTTTTATTTAATGATTTAAAAAAGGGTAAACCCGCACCTCTATGGGCATTTTGAATTCCTACAATACGCCATCCGACAATTCCAAAAATCCTGATCGTCGGGTGCATTTTTTTTCAACAAGGAGTCCTTCATGGATCGTCGTTCCGTAATCAAAAACGCCGGCATTGCTGGCGTTTTGGCTGCTGGTGCTGCACCTGCAGTCCAAGCACAGGCTGCCATTCGCTGGCGCCTCGCCTCCAGCTTCCCCAAGGCCTTGGACACCATTTTTGGTGCCGCTGAAGTGTTTGCCGAAAAAGTCAATGCCATGTCTGGCGGCAAGTTTGTTGTTTCCGTGCACGCTGCCGGCGAATTGATGCCCGCTTTTGGTGTGGTGGATGGCGTTCAGCAAGGCACAGTGGAGGCGGCCCACACAGCCCCTTACTACTTCTTTGGCAAGGACGACACCTTCGCCCTGGGCACGGCCATTCCTTTTGGTTTGAACAGCCGTCAACTCACTTCCTGGTTCTATGACGGCAACGGCATGAAGCTGTTCCGTGAGTTCTACGACAAGTACAACATCGTGAACTTCCCCGGCGGCAACACAGGCGCTCAAATGGGTGGCTGGTACCGCAAGGAAATCAAGACCTTGGACGACATCAAAGGTTTGAAGTTCCGCGTTGGCGGTTTCGCTGGCAAGGTGTTGACCCGCATGGGTGCTGTTCCACAGAACATCCCCGGTGGCGAGATTTACCAAGCCCTGGAAAAAGGCACGATTGACGCCGTTGAGTGGGTCGGTCCTTACGACGACGAGAAGCTGGGCTTCCAAAAAGTGGCCAAGAACTATTACTACCCAGGCTTCTGGGAAGGCGGCGCACAGCTGGACTTCTACATCAACAAAGCCGCTTTCAATGCCTTGTCCAAAGAGAACCAAGCCATTGTGGAAGCTGCTGCTTCTTACGCGCACACCGAAATGCAAGCGCGTTACGACAACCGCAACCCCGCAGCGCTGCGTCGCTTGGTGGCCGGTGGTGTCAAGCTCTTGCCTTTCCCCAAGGTGGTGATGGACGAGGCCTTCAAGCAGTCCATGGCCCTGTACGAAGAGCTGCGCCAGTCCAACCCGAACTGGAAAAAGATCTACGACGACTACTCGACGTTCCGCAGAGATCAAAACCAGTGGTTCCGTTTCACCGAAGCCACCTTCGATCGTTACATGCAAGCAGCCAAGCTGTAATCAGCTGGCGCGACCGAAAAAAGGCCCCTCGGGGCCTTTTTTCATGCGCTTGTCCTTTTCACCCAGTCGTCGTGCAAACTCGCCACCATGCAACACATCGAGCTTTCTTACCAATGGGCGTCCCCGGGCGTTGAACCGGTCCGCAATCGCCAAAGTCCGCTGCGCAACCCGCTCATGGACTTGCTGCAAGCGGTGCGCGATGCCGGCTCCATTGGCGGGGCGGCCAAGGCCATGGGCTTGTCTTACCGCCATGTCTGGGGTGAACTCAAGCGGTGGGAGCAAAGTTTGGGTCAGTCCCTGATTCTTTGGGAAAAGGGCCAGGCGGCCAGACTCACAGGCTTTGCCGACAAGTTGCTCTGGGCAGAGCGCCAGGCACAGGCCCGGCTTTTGCCCCAAATCAGTGCCTTGCATGCCGACCTGGAAAGAACATTTGCGGTGGCATTTGACCCCGCCCACTTGGCGTTGCCAATTTTTGCGAGCCATGACGCGGCTTTGGACTTGCTGCGCGAAGAAGCCGCTTCCACAGCCTTGCATCTGGACTTGCGCTTTTGCGGCAGCGTGGACGCGATTCGCGCCTTGAACGAGGGGCGATGCCATGTGGCAGGTTTCCATGCCCCTTGGCAACCTGACGCCGAGTCCTTGGTCGCACGCACCTACAAGCCCTTGCTCAAAACGGGTCAGCACAAATTGATCGGTTTTGCCCAGCGATCGCAGGGGCTGATGGTCGCCAAAGGGAACCCCTTGGGCTTGCATGATTGGCCCGATCTGTACCAAGCGGGCGTGCGCTTTGTCAACCGCAGCCCCGGTACCGGGACCCGCTTGTTGCTGGACCAGTGTTTGGCGGAAAGAGGCCTCTTGCCCTCCGCGCTCAGTGGCTATGCTCAGGTGGAAAATTCGCATGCTGCCGTGGCCGCGCGCATCGCGGCGGGCCAGGCCGATGTGGGTCTGGGCATCGCCCACGCCGCCCATGCCCAAGGCCTTGATTTTGTGCCCCTGCACCAAGAGCATTATTGGCTGGTGTGCTTGGCCTCGGCACTCGACACCCCACCCGTCGTGCAGCTGCGGCGATTGCTGTGCAGTTCGGCCTGGCAAGCCAGGCTTCAGGGCTTGGGCGGTTACAGCCCGACACCCCAGACCGGTCAGGTGCAGTCTTTGCGCAGCATGCTGCCTTGGTGGCAATTCAGGTCTTCAAGGCCCGGCGCAGCCGCTTGACCGGTGCAGGCTGGGCCGTTTGAAGGCCTTCATGCCGAGCGTCAAAAATATCAACCTGAGTTTTTGGGGCTTGATCCCGGAACCCGCCAACACAGACTTACAATCGCGCAAGTTTTTTGGAGTCCAGATGTCATCTTTATTGAAACTATCAAGCGGCATCGACCGTTTGAACAAGGGGGTGGGCAAATTCACCACCTGGCTGATCTTGATCGTGACGCTCATCAGCGCCGGCAATGCCATTGTCCGCAAGGCTTTCAATGTCAGCTCGAACGGTCTGCTGGAAATTCAGTGGTACCTGTTCGCGGCCGTTTTTTTGTTGGGGGCAGGGTATGGCTTCCTCAAAAACTCCCATGTCCGCATCGACTTCATCTCGGGCAAGCTGAGTGCTCGCGCCCGCAACTGGATCGATGTGGGCGGCATTGTGTTGGCACTGTTTCCGTTTTGTTTCTTGTGCATTTACCTGTCTTGGCCTTTGTTTGTTCAGGCCTTCAACACCGGTGAAATGTCGTCCAACGCAGGTGGCCTGATCCGCTGGCCGGTGTACGCCTTGGTGCCTCTGGGCTTTGGCTTGTTGATGCTGCAAGGCGTGTCCGAGTTGATCAAGCGCCTTTCCTTCTTGACCGGCACGGGTGAAGACCCCTTGTCGTCTGAAGACACCATGTCGGACGAAGAGAAAGAACTGCTGGAACTTGAAAAAATTGCGCAACAAGCGCAGGGAGCACGTTGATGGAAGCGACTTTTTTGGCACAGAACTTTGTGCCCATCATGTTTGCCGGTTTGTTTGTGCTGCTGCTGACCGGTTTTCCGGTGGCGTTCGCGCTGGCCGCTTGCGGTTTGGGCTTTGGTTTCATTGGCATGGAAGCCGGGTTGTTCCCGCCCTCCTTGTTCCAGGCCTTGCCGTTGCGCATTTTCGGCATCATGCAAAATGACACCTTGCTGGCCATTCCGTTTTTCACCTTCATGGGCATCATCTTGCAAAAATCCGGCATGGCCGAAGATTTGCTTGAAACAGTGGGCCAGGTGTTTGGCCCTGTGCGCGGCGGCGTCGCGATTGCGGTGATTTTGGTGGGGGCCTTGCTGGCGGCCACCACCGGCGTGGTGGCTGCAGCCGTGATTTCCATGGGCTTGATTTCCCTGCCCATCATGTTGCGCTACGGCTACAGCCGTGTCATTGCCACCGGGGCCATCACGGCTTCGGGCACCTTGGCGCAAGCCATCCCACCTTCTTTGGTGTTGATCGTGTTGGCCGACCAGTTGGGCCGTTCGGTGGGTGACATGTACGCCGGTGCTTTGGTGCCCGGTCTGTTGCTGGTGGGTCTGTACATCTTGTTCATCGTGGTGGTGGCCATTTTCAAACCGGCTTTGGTGCCGGCCCTGCCGCCCGAGGCCCGCATCTACCGTGAGCCCAATGGCAAATCAGGCCATGTGTCCTTGATGTTCCTGTTGATCGTTTGCACGGTGGTTGGTTTTTCATGGGCTTCGTCCCACGATGCCATCATGACCGCTTGGCTTGACCGCACGCAGGAGTCGCCCGGCGATGAAATGGTCATCATGTCCTTGACCGTGGCGTCCTTGGTGGCTTTGGCCTTGGCCATCGTGAACCGGATCACCGGCATGGGCTTGCTGTCGCGCTTGGCCGAGCAAGTGACCTTTGTGCTGATGCCGCCCCTGATCCTGATCTTTTTGGTTTTGGGCACGATTTTCTTGGGCGTCGCGACACCCACAGAGGGCGGCGCTATGGGTGCTTTGGGGGCCTTGATTTTGGCGATCAGCCGAAAGCGCTTGGACAAGAAATTGATGAACCAAGCGCTGGAAAACACAGCCAAGCTGGCGTCGTTTGTGCTGTTCATCTTGATCGGCTCCACCGTCTTCAGCTTCACCTTCAATGCGGCCGATGGCCACATCTGGGTGGAGCACTTGTTCTTGGACATGCCCGGCGGCGCGATCGGCTTCTTGATCGTGGTGAACATCCTGATTTTCATCTTGGGCTGTTTCATCGACTTCTTTGAAATCGCCTTCATCGTGATCCCGATCCTGGCCCCCGTGGCCGAAAAAATCTTGCCCGGCTTGGTGCCGGGCATGACCGCCGACCAAGCCATGATCTGGTTTGGTGTGATCGTGGCCATGAACCTGCAGACCTCGTTCTTGACGCCGCCGTTTGGCTTTGCCCTGTTCTATTTGCGCAGTGTGGCACCCAAGAACGATTACAAGGACCGCATCACCGGTGAGAACATTCCCTCGGTCAAGACCGCTGAAATCTACAAAGGCTCGATCGCGTTCATTGTTTTGCAGTTGATCATGGTGGCTGCCATCATCGTCTTCCCCAACCTGGTGACAGGCGGCCTCAAGGAAGGCGTCAAGATCGACGCCGATGCCGCATTCGAGCAAATGCTCAACCAAGCAGGCGAAGACACTGACAAAGACGATGTGGTGAACATGGACGACATGAAGCCCGCTGCAGACGCTCCGGCCGAGGACCCCGCCAAGGTCCTTGAAGCCGAGATGAAGGCAGGTAAGAAGTAAATCACTATCGCCCTATAAAAAGCCCGGTTCGCCGGGCTTTTTTCATGGCGCTGACCTATGCAAACCGGTTCATAGTGGACACCCCTCATGCCTGACTGGGGGCTTGTGCCGTAGCATCCACAGCGCTGTATGAACACCTTCTCCGACAGCGTCTTGACGGCGCTGAATCTCGTTACCTCTTTCGATCCTGCCCTGTGGGTGGTGGTGACCCGGTCTTTGGCCGTGAGTGCCACAGCCTGCCTGCTCGCCTATGGCGTGGGCGTGGTGCTGGGGGCTTGGTTGGCGGTGTCGCGATTTCGTGGTCGGGGCGCGGTGTTGGTGGGCTTGAACACTTTGTTGGCCCTGCCCTCGGTGGTGGTGGGCTTGGTGGTGTATTTGCTGCTCTCACGAACCGGGCCCTTGGGTTTTCTGGGCTGGATGTTCAGTTTCAAGGCCATGGTGATGGCCCAGTTCATTTTGGTCGTGCCTGTGGTCACGGCCCTGACGCGCCAGGTGGTCGAGGACGTCGAGCGCCAGCATGGCGAACAATGGGCCTCACTGGGCGCAGGCCCCTGGATGCGGGGTTTGCTCTTGGCCTGGGATGAGCGTTTGGCCTTGCTCATGATCGGCGTCACAGCCTTCGGCCGCGCCATTTCTGAGGTGGGCGCGGTCATGATTGTGGGTGGCAACATCGACGGCTTCACGCGGGTCATGACCACCGCCATTGCATTAGAGACCAGCAAGGGCGATTTGCCGCTGGCGCTGGGCCTGGGCATGGTGCTGCTGGCAGTGGTGCTGCTGCTCAATGCGCTGGTGGCGGGGCTGCGCCAATGGGGTGAGCGGCGGTATACAGCAGCCAAAACGGTCCAGGCTTTGGAAGGGTTGCGCTCATGACGGCGACTCAGATCGGTCTGGACGCGGTGAGCGTGCAACTGGGGGCGCAAACGGCCTTGTCGGGCGTGAGCTTGCATATTGTGGCGGGCGAGCGCGTGGCGCTGGTTGGGGCCAATGGCTCGGGCAAAAGCACTTTGCTGCGCACCTTGCATGCGCTGGTGCCACCCACGCAAGGCCAGGTGCTGCAAGCGCCGGGGGTGCGCCAGGCCATGCTGTTCCAAAGGCCGCATTTGTTGCGCCTGTCGGCATTGAACAACGTGGCGCTGGGCTTGTGGCTGGACCGCGCTCGGGGCCTGAACTGGTCGGGCTCCAAAGTGTTGGCGCTGCAGGCCTTGCAACGTGTGGGCTTGCAGTCTGTGGCCCGGCAAAACGGCCGTCAGTTGTCGGGCGGGCAGCAACAGCGCCTGGCCTTGGCCCGCGCTTGGGCGCGTCAGCCCGATGTCTTGTTGTTGGACGAACCCACGGCCAGCCTGGACCCGCATGCCAAACGCGAGGTCGAAGCCTTGATGGCCGACTTTGCGAGCAACCAAGATCGCCCATTGACTCTGGTCTGGGCCAGTCACAACCTGGGCCAGGTCAAGCGTCTGGCCACCCGCGTCGTTTACCTAGAGGGGGGGCGTGTGCTGGCCGACCTGCCCGTAGCCGATTTTTTCAACATTGAGCTGCTGGCGGCGCAGAGCCCAGCAGCCCATGCTTTTGTTCAAGGAGAGCTTTCATGACCTTCAACCCTTCCATGACACGTCGCGCCCTGGTGTGCGCGGTTTTGGCCACCACCTCGGTCTGGGCACAAGCCCAGTCGATCGTGATGTCGTCCACCACCTCGACCGAGCAATCGGGCTTGTTCGCGCACTTGTTGCCCGCCTTCAAAAAAGCCAGTGGGCTGGATGTGAAAGTGGTGGCCCTGGGCACGGGCCAGGCGCTGGACATGGCGCGGCGCGGTGACGCCGACGTGGTGTTTGTGCACGACCAGGTGGCGGAAGAGAAATTTGTGGCCGATGGCTTTGGCATCAAGCGCCTGCCTGTGATGTACAACGACTTTGTGCTGATTGGCCCCAAGGCCGACCCGGCAGCCACCAAGGGCAAAGACATTGTGGCGGCGCTGATTCGGCTGTCCAAGGCCAATTCACCTTTTGTATCGCGGGGCGACAAGAGCGGGACACATGCCGCCGAACTGCGTTACTGGAAAACAGCCAACCTAGAGACCGCCAAAGGTTCGGCTTACCGTGAGTGCGGCTGTGGCATGGGCCCGGCTTTGAACATGGCAGCGTCCACGGGCGCCTATGTGCTGGCCGACCGTGCCACCTGGCTCAACTTCAAAAACCGCGCCGATCTGGCCATTTTGGTGGAGGGCGACAACCGCTTGTTCAACCAGTACGGCGTGATGGTGGTCAACCCTGCCAAGCACGCCCACGTCAAGCTGGCCGATGCGCAGAAGTTTGTGGACTGGATCACCTCTGCCGCAGGTCAGGGCGTGATTGCCGATTACAAAATCGGCGGTGAGCAGTTGTTCTTTCCAAATGCCGGCAAGTGATCAGCTTTTGGGCACGCCCAGCTTGCGGTAGACCGTGGCGCGGCTGATGCCCAGGGCACGGGCGGCTTCGGCCACATTGCCTCTGGCCTGATTCACGGCTTCGCGGATCATCTCCGTCTGCACGTCCTTGAGGGGTTTGGCCGCAGCGCTGATCCGTTGTGCTGGGGCACTGGGCTGTAAGGCTGGGGCTGAGGTGCCCGCTCGAAGTGCCTGTGTTTGCATGCGCAGGCCAGACCACAGCGGTAACTCTTGGCTTTGACCCTGGCGGTTGGCGGCATCAAACAGGTTCTCCCAAGGCGAAGCAAATACCTCGCTGGCGTGAAGCGTCTGTCCGTGCGGGGAGGACGATAAAGACAGCATCTGCCGCGCGGTCGGGTTGGCCCCCACGATGTGACCATCGGTGTCCAGGGTCAGCAAGCCGTCGCTGTCGTCGCCGGGCTGGTTGCCGGGCCAGTTCAGTCGCAGAACCAAGGCGTGTTCAGTTGACAACAACCAGCTGTTTTCGATGCTGCGGGCCGAGCGGCGCACCAGGTGTTTGAGTGCTGGGCGCTCGGTGGTTTCAATGCCCGTCAGGTCCAGCATGCCCGCGCACAGGCCATTCGGGCCGAATACGGGCGCACCCGCGCAACTGTAAACCCCGTTGTCCTGAAAGAAGTGTTCACCCCGGTGCAACCAAACGGGTTGCAGTTCAGACAGTGCAGCACTGATGGCGGTGGTGCCCACGGCTTTTTCGGACAGATCGACCCCCACACGGGCAATCAGGTCGGCGCGGCGGTCTTGCCGGTCCACCGGGCCATGCACATCGACCACAATCCCTTGTGCATTGGTCAGGATGGCGAAATAGCGGATGTCTGCAATGGCGCGGGCCAGCTCCACCAGCACGGGTTGTGCCGCCTGCACCAGTGGGCGGCTGGCTTCTTGCACCCGGCGCATTTGTTGGGCCGAGATGGCGTCAAAACCCACGGTCTGGCCCGGCTGCAGGCCCATGCCCAAGCAGCGCTGCCAGGACTGGGCGATCCAGGGCGACAGGCCCGTGCCAGATGCCACGGTGCGGCCGTGAAACACCTGATCACGTGCTTGTTCAATCCGCTGCAAACGGTCTGAGGGATGGGCAGTCAGGGGCATGTCAGATGTGTATCAAGCTGAGAATTTTTGAGGACAACCATGAGAAACCTAGGGTTAATCCGCATCGGTTTGCAGGAGTCATCACCAACAATAGCTATGCATTCTGATTCATACGCGCGGGCTTGAAAAGCCTTCCACTTCACAGGAGACACACATGCAGAAAGTCCTGCACATCAACCCGGACAAATGTACCGGCTGCTTGCAGTGCGAAATGGCCTGTTCATTTGAGAACTACGGCACATACGCCACCTCCAAATCGCGCATCAAGGTGTTCGACTTCCACCACACCGGCAAAAAAGTCCCCTACACCTGTACGCAGTGTGACGAGGCTTGGTGCCTACACGCTTGCCCTGTGGAAGCCATCACCGTGGACAAAGCCACGGGCGCCAAGGTGGTCAACGAGTCCACCTGTGTGGGTTGCAAGGTTTGCACCATCGCTTGCCCGTTCGGCACCATCAACTATGTGCAAGAGACCGGCAAGGTGCAGAAGTGCGACCTGTGCGGCGGTGACCCGGCTTGCGCCGACGCCTGCCCGACTGGCGCCATCACATTTGTGGATGCCAACTGGACCGGCATCGACAAGATGAAGCAGTGGGCTGACAAATTGGGCAATCAGCCCTCGGCCTCTTAAATCCCCCCATAAGGAGCATCAACATGTCTTGGGCTGGAAAAATTCTCCGCGTCAACCTCACGGCTGGCACCGTCAAATCCGAACCGCTGAACATGGAGTGGGCCAAAGCCTACCTTGGCTCACGCGGTCTGGGCAGCAAATACCTGATCAGCGAGATCGACCCCAAAGTCGACCCCTTGTCAGCCGACAACAAAATCGTCTGGGCCACAGGCCCACTGACCGGCACCATGGCCTCTACCGGCGGCCGCTACACCGTCATCACCAAGAGCCCGCTGACGGGTGCCATTGCCTGCTCCAACTCTGGCGGCTATTGGGGTGCTGAGCTCAAAATGGCCGGTTGGGACATGGTCATTTTTGAAGGCGCATCGGCCAAGCCGGTGTACCTGCACATCAACGACGACGAAGCCGAGTTGCGCGATGCGAGCCACCTCTGGGGCCAAAGCGTCTGGAAGACCGAGGAAATCCTCAAGTCCAGCTTGCAAGACCCACTCTTGCGCGTTTGCAGCATCGGCAAGGCCGGTGAAAACGGCGTGCTGTATGCCGCCGTGGTGAACGACTTGCACCGCGCGGCTGGCCGTTCGGGCGTGGGCACCGTGATGGGTAGCAAGAACCTGAAAGCCATCGCGGTGCGCGGCACCAAAGGCGTGGGCAACATGCAAAACCCCAAGGCTTTCATGGCCGCAGCCAAGGCAGCCAAAAAAGTGTTGGCCGACAACGCCGTGACAGGTCAGGGCTTGCCCGCCTATGGCACCCAGGTGCTGATGAACGTGATCAACGAAGTGGGCGGCTTGCCTACCCGCAACCACCGCGATGTGCAGTTTGAAGGCGCCAAAGACATCTCGGCTGAAGCCATGGTCACGCCCCGTGAGACCGATGGCAAAAAGCACCTGGTGACCAACCAAGCCTGCTTTGGTTGCACCATCGCCTGCGGTCGCATCAGCAAGATGGACGAGGGTCACTTCTCGGTCAAGAACAAGCCCGAGTATTGGGGCGCCAACGGCGGCTTGGAATACGAAGCGGCTTGGGCGCTGGGCGCAGCCAACGGCGTGAAAGACCTCGAAGCCCTGCAATACGCCAACATGATTTGCAACGAAGAAGGCTTTGACCCGATCAGCTTCGGCGCCACCATCGGTGCCGTGATGGAGCTGTATGAAATGGGTGTGTTGACCAAAGAGCAAATCGGTGTGGAAGCACCTTTTGGTTCGGCCGAAGCCTTGTGCGAGTTTGTCGACATGACCGCCAAGGGCATCGGTTTTGGCAAGGAAATTGGCATGGGCTCCAAGCGCCTGACTGCCAAATATGGCCACCCCGACCTGTCCATGAGTGTCAAGGGCCAAGAGTTCCCGGCCTATGACGGTCGTGTGATCCAAGGCATTGGCTTGGCTTACGCCACTTCCAACCGTGGTGCTTGCCACCTGCGCGGCTACACCATTGCCTCTGAAGTGTTGGGCATTCCGGTCAAGACCGAACCTACCGAGAGTGAAGGCAAGCCAGAATTGGTCAAGGCCTTCCAGGACGCGACAGCCGCATTTGACTCGGCCGGCATTTGCGTCTTCACCAGCTTTGCCTGGACCCTGGCTGATGTGGCCCCTCAGGTGCAAGCCGCTTGTGGTGAAGAGTTCACCATGGAGCACTTGAACCACATCGGCGAGCGCATCTGGAACATGGAGCGCGACTTCAACAACGCCGCTGGCTTCACCAAGGCCGATGACAACCTGCCCAAGCGCCTGATGACCGAAGCCGCCAAAACCGGCCCCGGCAAAGGCATGGTCAGCAAGTTGGATGAAATGCTGCCCAAGTACTACGACGCCCGCGGCTGGGATGGCGAAGGCCGTCCGACATCGGCCACACGGGAACGTCTGGGTTTGTGAGTTTGCCCCTGTAGGAGCGAGCCCCTGCTCGTGAAGCCTTCGCCGTAGGGGTGCGCTTCTACAGGAATCCAAGCGGCCTGCGGGCCGCTACCTGTTTCTGGAGTCCGATTCATGACCCACCACGTCATCTTGGGCGCAGGCCCTGCCGGTGTGATTGCCGCTGAGACCCTGCGCAAACATACCCCCAACGATACCATCACCTTGGTCGGTGACGAGCCCGATGCGCCGTATTCACGCATGGCCATCCCTTACCTGTTGATTGGCAACATCGACGAGAGTGGCACTTACTTGCGTAAGAGTGCTTCGCACTTTGATGAGTTGTGCATTACCCAGGTCAAGGCCAAAGTCGCACGCGTCGACGCTGCGGGCAAAACCGTGCACCTGGACAACGGCCAGTCGCTGGCATTTGACAAGCTCTTGATCGCCACCGGCTCGCACCCGGTGCGCCCACCGATTGCGGGCATGGATCTGCCCGGCGTGCACCCGTGCTGGACGCTGGAAGACGCCCGTGCCATCCAGGCGCTGGCCAAGCCCGGTGCCCGTGTGCTGCAAATGGGCGCAGGCTTCATTGGCTGCATCATCATGGAAGCGCTGGCGGCGCGCGGCGTCAAGCTCAGCGTGGTGGAGATGGGCGACCGCATGGTGCCCCGCATGATGGGCCCAGTGGCTGGCGGCATGATCCGAGACTGGTGCGAAGCCAAAGGCGTGCAGGTGTTCACCGGTACCAAAGTCGAGGGCATCAGTCAGGGCGCTGAAAAAGGCTTGCTCGGCAAGCTGGCTTCAGCGGTGGGCCTGGCCTCTGGCGATGCGGGCGGTGCGCTGCAGGTGCGTTTGTCCAACGGCCAAACCGTTGAGGCGGATCTGGTCATCAGCGCCACGGGCGTGCGCCCGGCGATTGGGTTTTTGAAGGATAGCGGCATCACCTGCCTGCAAGGCGTGTTGACCGACCAGCACCTGCAAACCAATGTGCCCGGCATTTATGCCGCAGGCGACTGTGCTGAAGCTTTTGACATGGTCAGTGGCAAAACAATTGTGAGTGCCATCCAGCCCAACGCCGCCGAGCAGGCCCGAGTGGCGGCGCTCAACATGCTGGGTCAAAAGACCGAGCTCAAAGGCGTCACACAAATCAACGTACTCGACACCCTGGGTTTGATCTCGACCAGTTTTGGCAATTGGGAAGGCGTGGCAGGCGGTCAGTCGGCCGTGTTGACCGACAAAGCCGCTGGGCGCCACCTGAGCCTCCAGTTCAAGGACGATGTCATGGTGGGCTGCAACAGTGTGGGCTGGACAGAGCATGTGGGTGTGATGCGCGGCTTGGTCGAAGGCCAGGTCCATTTGGGTGACTGGAAAGACCGCTTGATGCACGACCCGACCAAACTGATGGATGCATATCTGGACTGTGCTCAGGGCCAGGGGCGTTGGAGTGGTGCAGCCGATGCGCGTCGCCGATGAGGTGACAATCTGCGCATGAACATCACATTCAAACTGTTTGCCACGCTCACTGACTTTTTGCCCGCCGAGGCCCGTCGCAGCAACCAAGTGAGCTTGGATGTTGGGACTGACACCAGCATCAGCCAAATCATTGAGCCCTATGGCATACCGCCCAAGCTCGTGCATTTGGTGCTGGTGAATGGCAAATACATCAAGGCCGAAGACCGCGGCACCACCACTTTGATCGAAGGCGATGTGCTGGCCATCTGGCCGCCCGTGGCCGGTGGTTGACTCGGCTCATGCAATCGAGTTACGCCGAGCAATTTCAGCGCGACATGGGATGCACCGAGGCGGAGTGGCTGGGGTGGTTGCCAGTTGCCATGGGCCAATGCGTTTGGCAGCGCTCAGGCCACACCATGGTGGCCATCATCGGACAAGGTCAATTGAATGTGCAATGGCAAGTCATGCCGCCGCGCGTGATTGCGCTCATGCGTATGCCGGTGCTGCGGGTGAATTTTGATTTTCAGGGCGTGAATGCCGGCGAGCGTTACGCCTTCATGCGACCTTTTGATCTGTGCATGCAGCGCGGTGGTGGTTGAGCCATGCTGACGGTCGATGTCCTGATTGCAGGGGGTGGGCCTTTTGGCTTGATGCTGGCGATTGAATTAGGCCGACGTGGCGTTCGGACGTTGTTGGTCGACCCCAAAGCGGGCACGGCTTTCAACCCCCAAGCCAACGCCACCCAGGCGCGCACCATGGAGCACTTCAGGCGTTTGGGTTTTGCAGCCGAAATCAGGTCGCAGGGCCTGCCTGTTGACCACCCCACTGACATCGCTTACTTCACCCGTTTCACGGGCCATGAACTGGCTCGTCTGCAGTTGCCTACAGCTGCGCAAGCGACACAGGCCATCAAGACGATGCAGGGCTCGTGGAGTGCCGCCGAATTGCCGCACCGGGTGTCGCAAAAATTTGTCGAAAAAACCTTGCTTCGACATGCCCAAGCTTGCACCGCGAACGATTTGCGCTACGGCTGGACGCTCACCCACTTTGTACAAGATGAGGCCGGTGTCGATGCTTGGATCAGTCCGGTCGATGGGGGTGCAACCGTCCAGGTGCGTGCCCGCTATTTGGTGGGGGCCGATGGTGCGCGCAGCCCGGTTCGTCACCAATTGGGTATTGCTTGGGGTGGCAGCACCGGGGCCAAACGCGGGTTCATGGGGGGCAAGATGTTTGCCGTTTATTTGCGCGCCCCGGGCTTTGCCCCACTGTTTGAACACAGCAAAGCCTGGATGTATGTCACGGTGAACGCGCAGCGCCGCGCCTTCATGGCCACAGTAGATGGTGCAGGTGAATTTGCTTTCCATGCGGCGGTGCATGAGGACGAAGATGCCGACGTCTGGACCGCCGAGGATGCACAGCGCATCTTCAACCAAGCCATGGGCTGCGATGTGCCGATTGAGGTGCTGTCGATCGGCACCTGGATGGCCGGGCATGCTTTGGTGGCCGAATCGTTTCAGCAAGGGCGCGTGTTCATTGGGGGCGACGCCGCGCACCTGTTCACGCCCACCGGCGGCCTGGGCTACAACACGGCCGTGGAGGATGCGGTCAACTTGGGTTGGAAGCTGGCCAGCGTGGTTCGGGGCATGGCGCCTGCGCGCTTGCTGGACAGTTATGCCCAGGAGCGCATGCCCTTGGCGCACCGCAACACCGCTTATGCACGCCAGTTTGCCGACTCGGTGGGATTGTTTGCAGCCACCCCTGAATTGGAAGAGGCGTCAGAGCGGGGCGATCTCAGGCGTCAAATGGCGTCAGAACATCTGAACGCGCATGTGCGCCTGGAGTTCAATATTCCCGGAGTCACGTTTGGCGGTCGTTATGACGCCTCGCCGATTGTGGTGACCGATGGCAGCGTGCCGCCGCCCGATGCCGCCAACAGCTACCAGCCCAGTGCCTGCCCAGGGGGGCGGCCACCGCACGCTTGGTTGGCCGATGGCCGCTCGCTCTATGACACGTTTCACACCGAGTGGACTTTGCTGCATTTGGGGCCCACCAGTGCGAGCAGCACGGCTTTTGAGACTGCGGCCTCGAGTTTGGGCATTGACTTGAAGCGGGTCCACCACAGCGCCCCAGAGTTGCTGGCTTTGTACGAGGCGCCTTGGGTGTTGATTCGCCCGGACCAAGTGGTTGCTTGGCGAGGGCCGGACGATCGGCAGGCCTTGCAGGTCTTGCGACAGGCGTTGGGGTTCTGAAAGGCCTCAGTCGCTCAATGGCGCGCCCAGAACAAGCCCACTGTTTTGAGCCCCAGCAGTGTCAGGCCCAGCGAACCCAAAAGGTGCAATGACGCTGTGCCTGCTGCCAGTGCAA
Organism: Limnohabitans sp. Rim8; assembly: GCF_943326455.1. Lineage (NCBI taxonomy): Bacteria > Pseudomonadati > Pseudomonadota > Betaproteobacteria > Burkholderiales > Comamonadaceae > Limnohabitans > Limnohabitans sp. Rim8. The sequence continues at coordinate 14,131 of NZ_CALPTI020000019.1, read as the reverse complement.
AGCGGCCTTGCTGGAGCATGGCGACCACTTCTGCTGAAAAGCTGGAAAAGGTGGTCAGTGCGCCTAAAAATCCCGTGACCAAGGCCAGTCGCCAGACTGGGTCCAGCTCGGGCAGTTGCTGGAACACCCCGACGCACACGCCCACCAAGTAGCCACCGATCAGGTTGGCCGCTAAGGTGCCCCAGGGCAAGAGGCTGCCGCTGGCGGGGCTGGGGTTGAGCCACAGGCCCAGTTGCCAGCGCGACAAGGCACCCACACAAGCTCCGATGCAAATGGCGATCACGGTGAGCACCAAGCGGCGGTTTTCCAGGTCCATCCACACCAGCACGGTCGATTGGCGGGCAAAGGCCTGCGGCAACAGCGACAGCAGCACGTCTTCCATCAGCTCGCGTTTTTCTTTTTTACCAGGCTTGCGGCCCGTGGCTGCTTCGATCTCGGCGATGCGTTCGTCATCACGCCAGTGGCCTGCACGACAACAGCCACCACCAGAGTGCCAAAAATTTGTCTCAGAGAATCCGGAACGCCATCGCAGCGACAACAGTTGGTGGCAGGGCCGCCAGTAACAATTTGCCCGCATTGACGACCCCTTCTTCAAACTTGCCCTTGAGGATGGCCACGCCTGCCGGATTGGGTGCATTGGCAATCACGGTCAGGCCTCCACCGGTCACCGCCCCGGCGACGATGGCCACCTTGAATTCGTCGCTCAAGCCTGGTACCAGCGAGGCCAGGTAGGTCAGCGCGGCATTGTCGGTGATGGCCGTCAATGCGGTGGCTCCGTAAAAAACGGCATCAGCGCTGAGGCCCATCAGCAGAGGCTGAAGCCACCACGACTGCTGCCCACCCAGAACCACCAGGCCGCCGAGGAAGAATGCCACCAACAAAGCCTCGCGAAGAATCAAACGGTCCTGGTGTGCGGCATAGGCCGTTGCGTAGCCTATGAAGAACAAAAGCAGACCCATGAATACCACCGGATGGTGGGCAAAAAGAACAATGCCCAGGAGAAAGGCCAAATGAACGGCCACTACGATGGGCGGCACTGTCATGCGCGCAGCCGTGGGCTCGCCCAAGCCCAACAGTTCACGCCGCACCAACAGTGTCACCATGGTTGCATTGACGAACACGGCCACAGCCGCTTTCCAGCCGAAGGTCTGGATCATGAAGGCCAAGTCCCACTGCCAGGTGGCCGCAACCATCAGCACAGGCGGGGCGGCAAAGGGAGTCAGCGTCCCGCCAATCGAGATGTTGACAAACAGAACGCCCAGAGTGGCGTACTTCAGTTTTTCGCTGACCCTGGCAGAGAACACCGAGTCACGCAGCATCAGCGCGGCCAATGTCATGGCTGCAGGCTCGGTGATCAAGGAGCCCAGCAAGGGCACCACCGACAACAAAAGAAAATAGTTGACCATCGCTTTGGGCCATGGCGTCAGGCGTGCGATTTGCTGCACGAGCAGGCCGCAGACCTGCAGGATGGACCGTGTGCCTGCCACCACCATGATCGCAAATACAAAGAGCGGTTCAGTGAAGTTCCGAGATTCGAGGTATTCGAGGGTGGGCGCCTTGCCCGCCAATGCGAAGAGGGCGATGGCCAGCACCATGGCCCACAGGCCAAACACCACTTCGACCTCGCCCAAGAGATGCCATACGCCGGCATGGCGCGGATGCTTGTGGGCCAGGTGTTCAAAGTATTTGGTGCTGAAAGTGTGCAGAACAGCCAAGGCAAAAATGGCGGCAGCAATCCAGGGCAGGAATGGGTGGTTCATCAGGAGGACTCCAACGGCCAAGGCCGTGCGGTGAGGCGGCCCGACCTTCACCCAACCTGATGCATGAATATCCATGCAGCACCCGCAAATATGCTATCACCCGAGGTGTCCCGTTCGATTCAGACCAAGATGAATAGGCCTTCTGGAAAGAGGCTGTTTGGCAAGGTCGCGGCTCACCCGCCTCACATTTCCCAAGCAGATGTCAGTTTGGATCTCAGATTTCAAGCGCAGAGGCTAAAAGCTCTTCAACCGGTTCCACACGAATGAAGGTTTTCCGGATCACCGCGCCCAGAGCAGACCTACGGTTTTGAGACCCAACACAGTGAGGGCCAGAGAGCCCAACAGGTGAAGTGATGCGGTGCCTGCGGCCAGCGCAAAGCGGCCTTGCTGCAGCATGGCCACGACTTCGGCAGAAAAGCTGGAGAAGGTGGTCAGAGCCCCTAAAAATCCCGTGACCAAGGCCAGTCGCCAGACTGGGTCCAGCTCGGGCAGTTGCTGGAACACCCCGACGCACACGCCCACCAAGTAGCCGCCGATCAAGTTGGCCGCCAGCGTGCCCCAGGGCAAGAGGCTGCTGCTTGCAGGGCTGGGGTTGAGCCACAGGCCCAGCTGCCAGCGCGACAGCGCACCCACACAAGCTCCGATGCAAATGGCGATCACGGTGAGCATGGCGTGGGTCCTTTCGCTGGAGTTTTACCGACGGTTAAAACGGCGGATCTTCGTCGGCAGCCGCTGCGCCCAGTTGCATCTCGCCGCCCAGGGCGGCGATCAGGCTGTCGATCAGCGGCCCCAGCAAGCCTGTGGACAGGGCCACATCGGCGTCAAACCGGTCTTCATTCTTGTCGGTGCCCGACTCGTCCATCACACCGTCTAAGTACTGCACTTTTTTCAGCTGCAGGGTGTCGGTCAGCACAAAGGCCACGCGGCCGTCCCAGCTGAGGGCCAGTTGGGTAGGCAGCTTACCTTCTAGTACGTGTTTGCGCACATCGTCATTGGCCAGGTGGTGGCGGGTGAAGCGCACACTGGCTGCGTCTTCTCCGCTGGACTTGAGCACGGTTTCGCGCTCCACCGTGAGGTCTGCTGGCCATTCGTCGGATGTGGGCGCCAGCAGCCACTGCGTCATGGCTGCTTGGGGAGAGGTCTCGGTCTGGATCAGCGACACCGACAAGCCGCCCATCACATTCATCAGCGCCGACATGACCTCGTCGGCCTTGCCTTGACTGCCTGCGCTCAGCACCAGTCGGCGGTTTTCCAGGTCCATCCACACCAGCACGGTCGATTCGCGGGCAAAGGCCTGCGGCAACAGCGACAGCAGCACGTCGTCCATCAGCTCGCGTTTTTCTTTTTTGCCAGGCTTGCGGCCTGTGGCTGCCTCGATTTCGGCAATGCGCTCATCGGCTTTGCGCCGCACCACATTGCCGGGTACGGCTTTGGATTCGATCATGAGTTTCATGATCCATTGGCCCGAGACCGATTCAACCAAGGGCCCGTGGGCTTCGCTCCGGGGCGGGACCCAGCCAATCGACTTGTCTTGGCTGGCGCCACATGCCACAAACTGCATCGGCGCGAGTGCCGCCTGCACATCGGCCAAAGTGGGCGCAAAGCCCTCGCCGATGCGGTAAACCATCACATTTTTGAACACAAACAATCCTTACTGCCCAAATGAACAACCCGTCCTTTGGGGACGGGTTGAATCATAGGGGATGAACCGACCTTGACGCTCAGAGTTTCATCTGGGTGGGCAGCCAGGTCACGATGCCCGGCACAAAGTAAATCAGCAACACCGCGCCCACCATGAGGAAGAACATGGGCATCGACACGCGTGCGATGTAGGGCAGTTGCTTACCCGTCATGCCCTGCAGCACAAACAGGTTGAAGCCCACTGGTGGCGTGATCTGGGCCATCTCGACCACAAACACCACAAAGATGCCAAACCAGATGGGATCAATGCCCGCTTTTTGGACTGTCGGCATGAGTACGCCCATGGTCAGCACCACCATCGAGATGCCGTCCAAAAAGCAACCCAAGAGGATGAAAAACACCATCAAGGCCATGATGAGGGCGAAAGGGCTGAGGCCCAAGCCACCGATCCATTCGGCCAGGTGGCGCGGCAGACCTATGTAGCCCATGGACAAGGTCAGAAATGCGGCCCCTGCCAAGATCAATGCGATCATGCAGTAAAGACGCGTGGCCCCCATCAAGGCCTGTTTGAACACCGACCAACTCATGGTGCCTTGAAGCGTGGATAAAACCAAAGATCCCACCACCCCCACTGCGGCCGCTTCGGTGGCCGTGGCAAAACCGGTGTAAATCGAGCCCAAAACCGCCGCTATCAGCAAGACGACCGGGATCAGGCTGCTCGAGGCCTCCAGCTTTTGCATGAAACTCATGGGGGCGTCACGGGGTGGGATTTGGTCTGGGTGGCGCAAGGACCAAAAAATGATGTAGCCCGAAAATAACCCGGCCAGCAGCAAGCCGGGCAAGACCCCAGCAATGAACAGTTGGGCAATCGACACGTCGGCCGCCACGCCATACACGATCATGATGATGGATGGCGGGATGAGCAGGCCCAACGTGCCTGAACCCGACAAAGTGCCGATGACCATGTTCTCGGGGTAGCCGCGTCTTTGCAGCTCAGGCAGGGTCATTTTGCCGATCGTGGCGCAAGTGGCTGCACTCGACCCTGAAACAGCCGCAAAGATGGCGCAGCCCACCACATTGGTGTGCAGCAAGCGTCCGGGCAGTGCCTGCATCCAGGGCGCCAGGCCCTTGAACATGTCTTGGCTGAGACGCGTGCGAAACAGAATTTCGCCCATCCAGATGAACAGTGGCAAGGCCGTCAAAGTCCAACTGGAGGCCGAACCCCAGATGGTCATGGCCATGGCGTCACCGGCGGGTCTGGCGGAGAACATTTGCATGCCGACCCAAGCCACGCCAGACAGCGTGAGACCAATCCACACCCCACTGCCTAAAATCAAAAACAAGGTCAGGACCAAAAGTCCTGTGATCATCATGTCATTCATGGCAGGTCATTCGTTGCGCAGCATCTCGCCGCTGTCAGGGGCGGTGCGCAGTCCTCGGATTTCGAGCACCAGTTCATCGACAAAGGCCAAAGCAAAAATCACAGTGCCCAATGCCATGACCAACTGGGGGATCCACATCGGCGTGGCATCGTTGCCGGTTGATATGTCGTGAAACTCAATGGATTGCCATACCAGGCGGCAACTGTAGAAAGCAAACAGACCCGCCAGCAAGCTGGCCAGGCCTAAACTGAAGATCTCGAAGCTCCGTCGGGCAGTGCCCTTGAACAAGCCCAGCACCAAGGTGACGCGGATGTGTTCGCCCCGCTTCAAGGTGTGTGCCAGCGCCAAAAAGCCAGCACCTGCCATCAGGTAACCGGCATAGGCATCGGTGCCGGGCACATGGACATGGAACTGCCGACTCAAGACCGACAACAGCACCATGAACAGCAGGCCGCACATGCACAGCGCTGCCAAGGCAGCGCTGCTGTCATAAATGGCGTTGAGCAGTCTTCTCATGCCATCAGCGGTTGAAAGCGTCGACGATGGCTTTGCCTTCGGCACCGGACTTCTCAAGCCACTCTTTCATGATGGTGTCGCCCACTTTTTTCATGTCGGCTTTGAGTTGCGCCGACGGAGGGGCCACCGTCATGCCATTGGCCTTGAGGGTTTCCAGTGTGGTGGTGTTGACCTTGCGTGATTCGGTCCAGCCCCTGGTTTCAGCTGCAGCAGCCGCTTTGAGCAAAGCGTCCTGCGTGGGCTTGTCCAGTGCGTCAAAGGCTTTCTTGTTGGCGATCACCGCGTTCTTGGGCAACCAAGCTTGCACGTCGTAATAGAACTTGAGGTGCTCGAACAGCTTGCTGTCCACGCCGGTGGCGCCCGATGTCATGGTCGACTCGACTACGCCCGTGGCCAAGGCTTGCGAAAACTCTGCGGCTTGAACCGTCACTGGTTGAGCACCGATCAGTTCCGCGATCCTCGCGGTTGTGGGGCTGTAGGCACGCCACTTGATGCCCTTCAAATCGGCGACGCTGTTGAGGGGCTTTTTGCTGTAAATGCCTTGAGGTGGCCAAGCCACCGAATACAAGAGCATCATGCCCTGCTCGGCCAGTTTCTTTTCCAGCAATGGCTTTTGCGCCCTGTAAAGTTTCATGGACTCGTCGTAGCTGTCAGCCAAAAAGGGCAGGCCGTCCGCACCAAAGGGTTGCCATTCGTTCTGGAAGTTGACCAGCAAAATTTCGCCCAATTGGGCTTGCCCGCCTTGCACAGCGCGCTTGATCTCGGGCGCCTTGAACAGCGATGCATTGGCGTGCACCGTGATTTTCAGCTTGCCCGCTGTGGCCTTGTCGACATCGGCCGCAAACTGGGTCATGTTGACCGTGTGGAAGTTGGTGGCCGGGTAGGCTGCGGGCAGGTCCCACTTGGTTTGGGCCGACACGAAGCCGGAAACAGCGAGCAGGCCAGCCAGCAGGCTGAGGTGAAGGGCGCGACGTTGCATGAGAACTCCTGTACAAGATGGTGATGAACGGTTCACTGGGCAGTGCAAGAAAGGTGCCCGCTTCACGCGCGCATCGGGTGCATCTGTCAGATGACCACTGTAGGCATGCTGGTGCCGATTTGTGCTCGGTGTTTTCCCTTAATGTCAACAAATTGTTGGCAAATTGTTGGTAACGGACATAGACTTTCTCATCTTTTTCAACGTGATGGAATCCATGCCACGCAAAAATTCCCTCAGCATGTCGGCGCCCTGCGCACCCCTTGTCACCAGCCCCATCGTGTCCTCGGCTCACCTGGTCTCGCCCGACAGCGCTGAGATGAGCGAGTTCGAATTCGGCTTGATCGTGGCGGGCAACGCCTTTCACCGCTGGATCATCCACTGCATGGCTGCCGCCGGGCTGAAGGATTTGACGCCGCTGGATGTGCTGGTGTTGCACCATGTGACACACCGGGCCCGCGACAAGCGCCTGGCCGACATCTGTTTCATCATGAACATCGAAGACACACATTTGGTGAACTACGCCCTGAAAAAGCTGCAAGGCCTTGGCGTGGTGGTGTCACAAAAAAACGGCAAAGACGTGACCTATGCGGCCACCGATGAAGGCCGCGCCTATGTGCAGCGCTACCGCGAGATCCGGGAGAGCTGTTTGATAGATGCGCTCAAAGCCGACGATGGCCTGAACCGAGACATTGGTGAGTTGGCCCGGTTGCTGCGCGTGCTCTCCGGCATGTACGACCAGGCTGCGCGTGCGGCGGCCTCTTTGTGATCTTGATTTTTGAATTCTGATTGTTGAACGTCCTATGACCGAATCCCACATCACATCCGCTGGTCCAAACCGTTGGCAATTCTGGATCGACCGGGGCGGCACCTTTACTGATGTGGTGGGCAAGCGCCCCGATGGCAGTCTGGTCACGCACAAATTGCTGAGCGAAAACCCAGAGCAGTACCGGGACGCAGCGGTGGCGGGCATTCGCCATTTGCTGGGCTTGAAGCCTGGCGAGCCGGTCACGCCCGAGCAGGTCGAGTGCGTGAAGATGGGCACCACGGTGGCCACCAATGCGCTGCTGGAGCGCAAAGGCGAAGCGACACTGCTGGTGACCACGCAGGGCTTTGGCGATGCGTTGCGCATCGCTTACCAAAACCGCCCGCGTTTGTTTGACCGCCAAATTGTGTTGCCCGAGCTGTTGTACAGCGCCGTGGTGGAGGCACACGAACGCGTGACGGTGGAGGGTGAGGTCTTGCAATCACTCGATGAGGTGCATTTGCGCAGCCAATTGGTGAATGTGCATGCGCAAGGCGTACGCTCAGTGGCGGTGGTTTTTATGCACGGCTGGCGTCACACAGCCCACGAGCAAGCGGCCGCGCGTTTGGCGCGTGAAGTGGGTTTCACGCAAATCAGTACCTCGCACCAGACCAGCCCGATGATGAAACTGGTCAGCCGGGGTGACACCACGGTGGTCGATGCGTATTTGTCACCCATCTTGCGCCGTTATGTGGACCAAGTGGCCAGTGAGATGCCGGGCGTGAAACTGATGTTCATGCAGTCTTCGGGCGGCCTGACTGACGCGCAAGTGTTTGCAGGCAAAGACGCCATCTTGAGTGGCCCGGCCGGTGGCATTGTGGGCATGGCCCGCACGGCCCAATTGGCGGGGCACGACAAAGTGATTGGTTTTGACATGGGAGGCACATCCACCGATGTGTCGCACTTTGCCGGGCAGTTCGAGCGCGAGTTTGAAACCCAGGTGGCCGGTGTGCGCATGCGCGCGCCCATGATGAGCATCCACACCGTGGCGGCAGGTGGTGGATCGCTGCTGGCCTACGACGGTGCGCGTTTTCGCGTCGGCCCGCAAAGCGCGGGGGCCAACCCGGGCCCGGCCAGTTACCGCCGGGGTGGGCCGCTGGCTGTGACCGATGCCAACGTGATGGTGGGCAAGGTGCAACCGAAGTTTTTCCCTTCGGTGTTTGGGCCGGACGCAGACCAGCCGCTGGACGCTGAGGTGGTGCATGGGCACTTCCAAAAACTGGCCGTGCAGACCGGGCGCGCAGCCGAAGACGTGGCGCACGGGTTCATCCAGATCGCAGTGCAGCAGATGGCCAACGCGATCAAGAAAATTTCAGTGGCACGGGGCTACGATGTGACGCGTTACACCCTGCAGTGCTTTGGCGGCGCGGGCGGGCAGCATGCTTGTTTGGTGGCCGATGCGCTGGGCATGTCGCAAGTGATGGTGCACCCGCTGGCGGGCGTGCTCTCGGCTTATGGCATGGGCTTGGCCGACCAAAACGTGATGCGTGAGGAAAGCATGGAGCGGCGACTGGATGCGGCCGCCATGCCTTTGATGGCCGAGCGCTTGCAGTCTTTGGGCGAATCCACCCGTCAGGCTTTGCTGGCGCAAATGGGCGGGGACGTGGCCAACGCCGAGCGCATCGAGCTGCGCCAACGTGTGCACCTGCGCTACGAAGGCACCGATTCGGCGCTGGTGGTGGCTTGGGGTGATCAGGCCCAGTTGGTGGCGGGTTTTGAAGCGGCGTATCGCCAGCGGTTTGCCTTTTTGATGCAGGGCAAAGCCTTGGTGGTTGAAGCCGTATCGGTCGAAGCCGTGCTGTCTGGCGACGCACCCGAAGAAGCCGTCCATGCCCTGCACCCTGAGCGCGAAGTGCCGCGCCGTGACACGGTGCGTGTGTATGCCGCCAACGTGCAAGGCGTGGCCGAGTGGATGGACGCTGCGCTGGTGGTGCGCGAAGACATGCGCCCGGGGGATGTGATCGACGGCCCGGCCATCATTGCCGAGAAAAATGCCACCACCGTGGTGGAGCCCGGCTGGCAAGCGCGACTGACCGCGCTGGACCACTTGCTGCTGGTGCGCGTGCAGGCGCGCGCGGTGCAGCATGCCGCAGGCACGCAGGCCGACCCGGTGCTTTTGGAGGTGTTCAACAACCTGTTCATGAACATCGCCGAGCAAATGGGATTGCAGCTGCAAAACACAGCCTACTCGGTCAACATCAAGGAACGTTTGGACTTTTCGTGTGCCTTGTTCAGTGCCGAAGGCCATTTGATTGCCAACGCGCCGCACATGCCGGTGCACTTGGGTTCGATGGGTGAAAGCATCCAGACCGTCATCCAAGAGAACAAAGGCCGCATGCAGCCGGGCGATGTGTTCGTCTTGAATGACCCCTACCACGGCGGCACGCACTTGCCCGACATCACCGTCATCACCCCGGTGTACCTGGACGGTCACGCCGAGCCGGTGTTCTATGTGGGCTCACGCGGGCATCATGCCGATGTGGGCGGTTTGACGCCGGGTTCCATGCCACCGTTTTCTACGCGCATCGAAGAAGAGGGCGTGCAGATCAACAACGTCAAGCTGGTCGAGGCAGGCCACCTGCGCGAAGCCGAGATGGTGGCCTTGCTGCAAAGCGGTGAATACCCCTCGCGCAATCCGGCGCAAAACATGGCCGACCTGAAAGCGCAAATCGCCGCCAATGAAAAAGGCGTGCAGGAGTTGCGCCGGATGGTTGCCCAATTTGGCTTGGATGTGGTGCAGGCCTACATGCGGCATGTTCAGGACAATGCCGAAGAGTCTGTGCGCCGCGTCATCACCAGCCTGAAAAACGGCGTTTTCACCTTGCCCTTGGACAATGGCGCGCAGATCCAAGTGGCAGTGCGCGTGAACGCGGAGCAGCGCACGGCCGAGATCGACTTCACTGGCACGAGCGCCCAGTTGCCGAACAATTTCAACGCGCCCCGGGCAGTGTGCATGGCGGCGGTGCTGTATGTGTTTCGCAGCTTGGTTCAGGATGACATCCCACTGAATGCGGGCTGCTTGAAGCCGCTGAAGGTCATCATTCCGGCTGGCTCCATGCTCAACCCCAATCCGCCCGCTTCGGTGGTGGCGGGCAATGTGGAAACCTCAACCTGCATCACCAACGCGCTGTTTGGCGCTTTGGGTGTGATGGCAGGCAGCCAGCCCACCATGAACAACTTCACCTTTGGCAATGCGCGGGTGCAGTACTACGAAACCATCTCTGGCGGCAGTGGTGCGGGGGGGCGATTTGATGCGCAAGGCAATTTGGTGGGTGGCTTTGATGGCACTTCGGTCGTGCAAACCCACATGACCAATTCACGCTTGACCGACCCCGAAGTGCTGGAGTTCCGCTTTCCGGTGCGGCTGGAGAGTTACGCGATCCGTCACGGCTCAGGCGGCGCGGGGCGGTGGCACGGCGGTGATGGCGGTGTGCGCCGCGTGCGCTTTTTGGAGCCGATGACGGCGGGTATTTTGTCCAATGGACGGGTTCAGCCGGCCTTTGGCATGGCGGGCGGGCACAGTGGCTTAGCGGGCATCAACCGCGTGGTGCGAACCGATGGCACGGTGCAAGAGCTGGCCCATATTGGCCAGGTTGAAATGCGAGCGGGTGATGTGTTTGAGATCCACACGCCTGGCGGCGGTGGTTTCGGTCAGGCTTAAAAGTTGAAAGGTGGCTGAGGCAGGTTGACCTGCTCAACCCCTTTTGCATGATGGATGTCAGTTTTTTGCGGGTGCAGGCTTGGCCGTCGCTGCATCGGCTGGCTTGGCTGCAGGCGGTTTGCCTGCGTCCTTGCTGGTTTCTTTGGTGTTTGTATTGACGGCCGATTTGCTGGTGTAGGCACTGCCCTGTATGCGCACGCCTTGCTCCGACAGGCTGCTGGCCTTTTGGGGGCCTAAGCCTTTGACCCGGCTGGTGGCATCTTCCCAGTCCTTGAACGGGGCCTTTTTGCGCTCGTCCATCACCGCCTTGGTCAGCACCGGCCCGACACCCTTGAGGGCGTCGAGTTCGACCTCCGTGGCCTTGTTCAAATCAATTTGTTGGGCCCAGGTCAGGCCTGCGAATCCGAAAGCCAGCAAGGCACCTGTGATTTTTTTCAACATGTCTGCGCTCCTTGGGTTGACTGCAAAAATGTGCAGCAAGGTGCATTGTGAAAAGCACACGGCGCGGGATGAAGGGTGATAACCCTGAATTTCTAAAATAAAAGTGTTAATTTTTAGATTTCTTCGACGCGCTTGGGGGGGTAGCTGTCCCAAGCTTGGCACCCGGGGCAGTGCCAAAAATGCTCTTTGGCTTCGAAGCCGCAAGCGGCGCAGCGGTATCTGGCCAAGGGCTTGGTGGCATGTTCCAGCGCCTTTTGCACGGGTTCTGGAAGCGATGGCTGGCCCGGCCGTGCGCCAGTCAACCATCGGCTTGCAGCCATCAAGGAGGGCTGCTTTTGCAAATGACCGAGGTAGCGGTCTAGCGCCGCTGAATCTGCAGCACTGTTGGTGGCTGTGCCCGTTTGATGGATTTCGGTGATGGCGTTGAGGACATCGATACAGGGCGCCTTTTGGTAATGGGCCTCCAGCAAGCGGTAGGCATCTTTGCCCATGTCGCAAGCCTTGGCCGCTTTCACCAAGCTGGCCGCAGCCAAAGGTGCAGCGTTGTCGTGGTGCTCAAACAGAACCGCCAAGGTGTCATAGGCTGCGCGAGACAGTCCTTGGTTCAATTGCAATTGGCCCAACAAAATGCGGGGCCTCGCGGCATGGGGGTGACTTTGAAGGGTCGCTTGCAGCAGCTCAATGGCGGCTGTCGGGTCCCCTTTTTGGACCCATTCTCTGGCCTGTTCACACTGGTAATGCGCCATGCGGACACTGAAGTCCACTTCGCCTGTTGTTTCAAGCAAGAGTGCAACTGCCGCTGCTTCGGGCCATTCACGAGAGCGTTCGTAGATGGCCATTCTGGCCATCCGTGCTTGGCCTTCATAAGTGGTGCCTTCGAGTTTGCGCAGCGCCTCTTCAGCGCGGTCGAGCAAGCCGGCTTTCAGGTAATCCAGCGCCAAGCCGTGTTGAGCCCTTTGCCGGTCAGCGTTGCTCAGGTCAGCACGGGACAACAGGTGTTCGTGCACCCTGACCGCACGGTCGTACTCACCGCGGCGACGGAACAAATTGCCCAGCGCAAAATGCAGCTCGGAGGTGTCGGGATCGTTTTGCACGGCCTCAATGAAAGCGTCAATCGCTTGGTCTTGTTGCTCGTTCAGCAGGTAATTCAGGCCCTTGAAGTAAGCGCGTGGGGCTTGACGGTTGGCCAAACGCATTTGGCGCAGATCGAGGCGCGAGGCGATCCAGCCCAAGGCAAAGGCAATGGGCAAGCCCAACAAAATCCAAGTGAAGTCAAATTCCACGGGGCACCTCTGGCGTCGTCGAAGGGGTGTCCGGTTGGGCGGCACTGGCAGCAGCAGGGCCCATTTGTTTCACGGCTTGACGCTCACGCCACCAACGGGGCACCATGCCCAAAACGCCGACCACCACACCCAAAGTAAAAGCGCACAAGACCACCAAAACAGTGGGCGCAGACCAATAAGTGCTGAAAAAGAAGTTCACACGGGTTTCTTGCTGGTTGTTCACCGCAAAAGCAAAGAGTGTGAAAAAAACAGCCGCTTTCAGTAACCACTGCAGCAGCCGAAGCAGACGTTTCATGGCGTGACCTCGAGAGATGAATTCATTCTAACGACCTGTCACCGTGCCAGGAAACCAGAGCCATAACGGCCGAGAAAGGGCTTCATTCCTTGGAGTCAGCCGCCTTTTGGGCGTGGGCGAAAGTGCCTGCATCCACGGCCTCGCGCAAGGCTTTGCCGGGTTTGAAATGGGGAACGCGTTTTTCGGGAATTTTCACACTCTCACCCGAGCGCGGGTTGCGGCCCACGCGTGGCGGGCGGCGGTTGATGGAGAAGCTGCCAAAGCCGCGTATTTCGATGCGGTGGCCTTTGACCAGCGCGTCGCTCATGGCGTCCAGCACCGTTTTGACGGCCAATTCGGCGTCACGGTGGGTCAATTGCGCGAAGCGGGCGGCGAGTTCTTCAACCAGATCAGAGCGGGTCATGGGTGCAATTCGTTGTTCGAGCCACTTGCCGGTGCCAGGCACCGACCTGAAAAAAGCCTGCCCCCATGACAGGGGCAGGCTTTTCAGACAGCAAGCGTCTTCAGATCACAGATCAGTTGTTGTCCAACTTGGCACGCAACAATGCGCCCAAGCTGGTCGTGCCAGCGTTTTCGCTCTTGGCCTGACTGGACAAGGTGGCCATGGCTTCTTGTTGGTCCACAGCGTCTTTGGCTTTGATCGACAACTGGATGTTGCGTGTCTTGCGGTCCACGTTCACCACCACAGCGGTCACTTCGTCGCCGACTTTCAACACATGGCTGGCGTCTTCTACACGGTCACGCGAGATTTCGGACACACGCAGGTAGCCGATGATGTCTTCGCCCAGATCGATTTCAGCGCCCTTGGCATCCACTGTCTTGACCTTGCCGGTAACGGTTTGGCCTTTGTCGTTGATCGACACGAAGGTGGTGAAAGGATCGGAGTCGAGCTGTTTGATGCCCAAGCTGATGCGCTCGCGGTCCACGTCCACAGCCAAGACCAAAGCCTCAACTTCTTGACCCTTCTTGAATTCGCGCACAGCGTTTTCGCCGGTTTCATTCCAAGACAAGTCAGACAGGTGCACCAGGCCGTCGATGCCGGCAGCCAAGCCCACGAACACGCCGAAGTCGGTGATCGACTTGATCGGGCCCTTGACGCGGTCGCCACGCTTGGTGTTTTGAGCGAACTCTTGCCATGGGTTGGCACGGCACTGCTTCATGCCCAAACTGATGCGGCGCTTGTCTTCGTCGATCTCGAGGACCATGACTTCGACTTCGTCGCCCAAAGCCACGATCTTGGAAGGGGCCACGTTCTTGTTGGTCCAGTCCATTTCAGACACGTGCACCAAGCCTTCGATGCCTGGCTCGAGTTCGACAAACGCGCCGTAGTCGGCGATGTTGGTGATCTTGCCGAACATGCGGGTGCTTTGT
>NZ_CALPTI020000018.1:0-69097 GCF_943326455.1 Limnohabitans sp. Rim8 | reverse complement strand
TCGTTGCGCTCGGTGTTGTAGCGGTTGGCGGCATCCATCACCATCGCCGGGTCTGGATTGAACTCGTTGGACAGGTGGTGGAAAAAATCCGTTTGACTGCGCTTGTCCAAGTGTTCGTAGTTGTCGATCAACTTGACGGCCATGCTTTGCGCATTGGCCTCACCCCGGGCACTCAAAAGCTTTTTGGTAGCTTGCTTGGCAGCGTCGAGTTTTTTGTTCTGAATGAAACGTTCCAGCATGGTGCCCTCTTGGGAAGCATTGTTCTGTCCAATGTGGCCAGAAACGACAACTCAGCTTACACGGTCAACAAAGTCCTTGAGAAATATGACGGACAAAAGCTGACAATCAAGTGCTTTTGAAATCAGCCCGCTCCATCCACCACGACACGGCGAACCCGGCCACCAAACCCCAAAAGGCGGCCCCAATGTTGAACAGACCAATGTCAGCCACCGTGACCAAAAGGCTGACCAGGGCGCCCAAAGAGAACTTGCCTGCCCCAAAGGAGGCCACAAACGCGCCTTGCAAAACACGCAGCATGGCCAAGCCACCCAGCACCATGATGAACTCTTTGGGGGCCGCCAGCATGAGACCGGTGAAGGTCGGCGCCATCAGGCCAAACAGCAAAGCCAAACCACCGAACATCAGCGCACCGCTGTAATGGCGGCGCCTTTCACCCGATGAGGTGAGCAGGCCATTGGTCGGCCCTGTCAGACAGGTGCTGACTGCACCAAAAACCGCGCTCACGGCAGCGCCCACACCACAGGCCACAGCGATCATGTTGACGGGTGGCTCGTGCCCTGCACTTTTGAGCACCGCAACACCCTGCCCGTTTTGCACCACCAGCACCGTGATGGCCAAAGGGACCACCAGCTCCAGCATGGCGGCAAAGGACCACGCAGGGGTCTGAATCACCGGTTGTGCCAAGGCCAGTTGGCCGACTGCAGCGCCATCCAACCGGCCTGACAGCGCCACCGCCAAAGCGCCCACCAACAGAGCACCAATCACGGGCGGGAGGCGCTTACCCCAATCTGCCCTTGCAGACAACAACAAAAACACGGCCACCATGGGTGCGGCAATGAGCACATCGCTGTCCAGCGCCCGCACAATATCCAGACCAAAACGCAAAAAGACCCCTGCCACCATGCCCATGACGATGGGCATGGGCAAGGCTGCCATCACGCGCTTGACCCAGCCGCTCAAACCCAGCGCCAAAACCAAGGCGCTGGTCATGTAAAAAGCGCCAATGACCTCGGCAAAACTCAGGTGCTGCAAGGCCGGCCCCACCAACACCGTGCCCGGAATCGTCCAGCCAAAAGCCAAGGGCGTGGTGTAACGCCAGCTCATCAACAAGGTGACCAGACCGTTGACAAAGAAAACACCGAACACCCAAGACGCCAACTCTTGAGGTGACAAGCCGCCCCGCGTGCCGACCGACAAAATGATGGCCACAGGTCCGGTGGCCGCAAAGATGAATCCAATGAGCGCATTGGCGGCGTAGGTGGCGCCAAAATCGGCTCGAATTTGCCGCCAGCTGGGTGGGGCAACGGCAGGAATTTCCAAGTGTTTGAACAAAACGGGGCCTTGGTGAAAACGAAAACGGACTCAGGTTATCAAAAAAAAACCGCCACTCTTGCGAGGGGCGGTTTTGCGAAACAAATTCGTCAGATCGTGTCAGATCACTTCTTGCCAGGAATCTTGCCTTCCACGCCCTTGACGTAGAACATCACGCCGCCCAAGTACTTGTCATCGGCGACCACGTCTTTGGCCAGCATTTCTTTGCCAGACTGGTCCACGATCGGGCCTTTCCAGATGGAGAAGCTGCCGTCTTTCAAGCCAGCATTGATCTCGGCGATGCGCTTTTTGATGTCTTCTGGCACGTCAGCGGCCACGTTGACCATCTCGATCGCGCCTTCTTTCACGCCCCACCAGCTCGAGCCGGTGCTCCACTTGCCGTCCAGGGCTTCACCCACGGCCTTCACGTAGTAAGGACCCCAGTTGATCACAGCCGAACCCAAGTGAGCTTTGGGGCCGTAGGCGGTCATGTCGGAATCCCAACCAAAGGCACGCTTGCCCATTTTTTCAGCGGTCTGCAGCACAGCCGATGAGTCGGTGTTTTGCATCAGAACGTCAGCGCCGGCATTGATCAGCGATGTGGCGGCTTCAGACTCTTTCGGTGGGTTGAACCACTCATTGACCCAAACCACTTTGGTTTTGATCTTGGGATTCACCGACTGCGCACCCATGGTGTAGCTGTTGATGTTGCGGATCACCTCAGGAATTGGGATAGAAGCCACAACGCCCAAGACGTTGGTCTTGGTCATCTTGCCGGCAATCACACCCGCCATGTACGCACCTTCGTAGGTGCGGCTGTCATAAGTGCGCATGTTCTCGGCAGTTTTGTAGCCGGTGGCGTGTTCAAACTTGATGCCTTTGTTGTCAGCGGCAACTTTGAGCATGGGCTCCATGTAACCAAAGGTGGTGCCAAAAATCAGTTTATTGCCTTGGGCTGCCATGTCGCGGATCACGCGCTCAGCGTCAGCGCTTTCTGGCACTTTTTCAACGAATGTGGTGACCACTTTGTCGCCGAACGCTTTTTCGATTTCTTTGCGGCCGTTGTCGTGCGCAAAGGTCCAACCACCATCACCCACAGGGCCGACATAGGCAAATGCAATCTTCAGGGGCTCGGCTTTGGCAACCGCAGCAGGGGCAGCGGCCTTGGGGGCCTCTTCTTTTTTGCCACAACCGACCAGTGCGGCGGCTGCCACAGCGGTCAGGGCCACCATCTTGACGATGGAGCGCTTGGAGATGTCTGTCATGTCAGTTCCTTTATAAACAGGGTTACAGGGTTGGAAAAACAAAGATTATGAACCGGGGTAAAAAGGTTTACCCAAAGAAGCAGGCATGTTGACCCGAATCCAAGTAGGGTTACGTGAGATCAAGGCCAACACCACAATGGTGGCGATGTAAGGCAGCGCTGAGAGCAACTGGCTGGGCACTTCAACACCTATGCCTTGCAAATGAAACTGCAGCATGGTCACGCCACCAAACAGGTACGCACCAAGCAAAACACGTGCCGGACGCCAAGTCGCAAAAGTGGTCAGCGCCAGCGCGATCCAACCCTTGCCGGCCACCATGCCTTCGACCCACAGGGGCGTGTAGCTCACCGAGATGTAAGCCCCAGCCAGGCCGCACAAAGCGCCCCCAGCCACCACCGCCGCCAACCGAATGAGGCGCACCGGATAACCCAAAGCATGGGCCGACGCAGGCGACTCACCCACCGCCCGCAGCACCAAACCGGTGCGGCTTTTGTAAAGGAACCAGATCAGTGCCAAAACCAACAAAATGGCACCGTATACCAACGGATGTTGTTTGAAGAAAGCAGGGCCCAACAAAGGAATATCGGCCAAGAAGGGAATCTCGTAATTGGGCCGCTCGGGCAGTTTCTCTTGAACGTAGCCAATGCCCACAAAGGCGGAGAAACCCACACCGAACAAACTCAGCGCCAAACCGGTGGCGTATTGGTTGGTGCCCAGCCAAATCACCAGCACCCCAAAAACAGCCGCCAAGACTGCGCCCGCGCCCATGCCCGCCAAAAATCCCAACCAATCGTTGCCGGTGTGCACCACGCAAGCAAAGCCTGCAATGGCAGCGCACAACATCATGCCCTCGGCCCCCAAGTTCACCACCCCGGCCTTTTCATTGATCAGCAAACCCAAGGCGGCAATGGCCAGCACGGTCCCCGCATTCAGGGTGGCTGCGATCAGCAATGCATACGACTCCATCACACGCTCCCGATTTTTTTGGACACCCAACGCAAGCGGTAGGCGACCAAGGTGTCACACGCCAGCAGGCAAAACAACAACAAGCCCTGGAAGACGCCCGTGATCGACTTGGGCAAGCCCAAGCGCGATTGCGCCAATTCACCG
Source organism: Limnohabitans sp. Rim8 (assembly GCF_943326455.1). Lineage (NCBI taxonomy): Bacteria > Pseudomonadati > Pseudomonadota > Betaproteobacteria > Burkholderiales > Comamonadaceae > Limnohabitans > Limnohabitans sp. Rim8. The sequence goes on along the minus strand of NZ_CALPTI020000018.1, from coordinate 65,171 downwards.
CCGATGTAAAACATGCTCATCAGCACTGCCGAAAAGACCATGCCAGCGGGGTGCAAGCGCCCAACAAAGGCCACGATGATGGCGGCAAAACCGTAACCCGCAGGCACGTAAGGCGTGAGCTGCCCAATGGGCCCGGCGACCTCCAAGGCGCCCGCCAGACCTGCAGCGCCGCCCGACACCAACAGCGCCACCCACAAAGCCTTGCGTGAAGAAAAGCCTGCATAACGCGCAGCGTCAGGCGCCAGCCCACCCACCTGTTGGGCAAAGCCCGCCCGGGTGCGGAACAAAAACACCCACAGCAATCCAGCACCCAGCAGCCCCAACAGCAAACCGACGCTGACCCGGGAGCCATCCATCAAACGCGGAATTTGCGTGACCGACTCAAAGGTTTTGGACTGGGGAAAGTTGAAACCCGCCGGGTCTTTCCAGGGGCCGTAAACCAGATAACTGAGCACCATGCCAGCGACGTAGACCAACATCAGACTGACCAAAATCTCGTTGGCATTGAAGCGGTCACGCAAAAAAGCCGTGATACCCGCCCAAAACATGCCGCCTAAAACGCCCGCCAAAAGCACCGCCAACACGATCCAGCGTCCGGTGTCTTTGTCAGCCAACAGGGCCACACCCCCGGCACAGACCGCACCCATGACAAACTGTCCCTCGGCACCGATGTTCCACACATTGGATCTGAAACACACCGCCAAACCCAAGGCGATGATCAACAGCGGGGTGGCCTTGACCATCAGTTCGCCCAAGGCATAACTGGTTTTGATCGGCTCCCAGAAAAACATTTGTAAACCGCGCAGGGGATCTTTGCCCAGCGCCATGAACAGCGCCACACCCAAGAGCACAGTGAGAAACAGCGCCAACACTGGCGACGCATAGGTCCACAGATTTGAAGCTTGGGGACGGAGTTCAAGCTGCAGCATGTTGAGCTCCTTCTTTTGCAGACATAGCCTGGTTGGCCTCGGGCCACAAGCCGCTCATCCACTCGCCTATGCGTTCCACCGTGGCCTCGGTCCGCGCCACCGACGGCGACAAGCGCCCCTTGGCGATCACATGCAAACGGTCAGACAACTCGAACAATTCTTCCAGCTCCTCGCTGACGACCAAGACGGCACAACCCGCATCGCGGAGAGCCAGAATCTCGGCACGGATCTGCGCCGCCGCGCCCACATCCACGCCCCAGGTCGGTTGCGAGACGATGAGCAGCTTCGGCGAAGCGCTGATCTCGCGCCCCACAATGAACTTTTGCAAATTGCCGCCCGACAGCGACTGTGCTGGCGCATCCGGCCCTGAGGCCTTGACCTTGAAGCGCTCAATGACGCTACGGGCCTGATCGGCCAACGCCCCCATGCGCACCCAACCGCCCGCACCCACGGCTTCGCTGCGCGTGAGCAGCAGGTTTTGCGAAAGACTGAGCGAGGGCACAGCGCCGCGTCCCAGACGCTCTTCGGGCACAAAGTGCAGACCCATCTGTCTTCGCGGCACCGGCCCCAAAGCTGCCACCGCTTGGCCAGCCAGCGTCACACTGGCTGGGCCGCACTGCTGGCCTGCCCGGGTGTCTTCGCCCGACAAGGCCCACATCAATTCCCTTTGCCCGTTGCCCGATACACCGGCCAGTCCCACCACCTCACCTGCATGAACCTGCAAGTTGATGCCCTCCAAGTCCACGCCAAACGGGTCTTTCCTCGTCAGGCTAAGGCTCTTGACCGACAAAACCAGCTCGCCCGGCGCACGCGCCACATGCGCCAAAGCGGGGGGCTCCGCCCCAATCATCAAGCGACTGAGAGAAGCATTCGTTTCTTCACGCGGGTCGCACACGCCCGTCAGCTTGCCGCCCCGCAGCACCGTGCAGGCACTGCACAGCGCCCGAATTTCATGCAACTTGTGCGAGATGTACAAAATGCTACAGCCTTGGCTCACCAGTTTGTGCAGCACCACAAACAACTTTTCAACCGCCTGCGGGGTCAGCACCGAAGTGGGCTCATCCAGGATCAAGAGCTTGGGTTCGGTCAACAAGGCGCGGATGATCTCCACCCGCTGCATCTCGCCCACGCTCAGGGTGTGCACCGGGCGCTCGGGCTCCAAGTCCAGGCCGTATTCGCTGGCCTTGGCCACGATGCGCTCGGTCACTTCGGCCAAGCTGAGCGTCTTGTCCAGCCCCAGCCACACGTTTTCGGCCACGGTGAGCGTGTCAAACAAACTGAAGTGCTGAAACACCATGCTGATGCCCAGCTTGCGCGCTTCTTGCGGGTTGCGGATGTTGACTGGCTGGCCATTGAAGACCACTTGGCCCTCATCGGGTTTGACCGAGCCATAGATGATTTTCATCAAGGTGGACTTGCCCGCGCCGTTTTCGCCCAGCACAGCATGGGCCTGGCCGGACATCACGGTCAGCGACACATCTTGGTTGGCCACCACGCCCGGGTAGCGTTTGGTGATGCCTTGCAAAGACAAAAGGGGTGTGGTCATGTCGGGTGCGATGGAGGGTCTGATAAGTCTCTTGCAAAGTCCGTGCCTTTAGCGATGATCCGGGCCTTGCAAGCCAATAGATTGCCGCACAATGTAACACTGCCAAAACCCGATTTTTCCGGGTGTTTATCCCCGTATTCAGACCCAACCGCACCATGCGCCACGCCTTCCACCTGACCGACATCCAAGCTTGGCGAGCGAGCTTACTGTGGTTCACCGACCCGGCACAACCAAAAGCCAGCCATGAAACCGACGGCCTTCTGGTCACTGCCCGAGAAGCCGATGGCATCGTGCGCATTCAAGCCATCGGCCCTTACCGCGAACTCGCGCCGACATACCCTGATTTGCCAGTCACCCACTGGCCGGGTCTGTGCATCGCGCCAGGCTTTGTCGACCTGCACATTCACTACCCCCAAACCGATGTGATCGGCTCGCCCGCCGACGGCCTTCTGCCCTGGCTTGAGCACTACACCTTTCCGCACGAAAAGCAGTTTGCCGACCCCGCCTACGCGCACGAAGTCACCGGCTTCTTTTTGGATGAGCTGATGCGCAACGGCGTGACCACCGCGCTGTGTTTTGCCACCGCGCATCCCGAGTCGGTCGATGCCTTCATGGCCGAGGCTCAGGCCCGTCGCCTGCGCATGGTCACCGGCAAGGTGCTGCAAGACCGCCACAGCCCCGACGGCCTGCGCGACAACGACACCGTCCTGAGCCTGCGCCAAACCGAAGACCTGATTCGCCGCTGGCACGGTGTGGACCGCTTGGGTTACGCCATCACGCCGCGCTTTGCACCCACAAGCACCACCTCTCAGCTGCACGGCGCAGGCGAAATCGCTCAACAATTTCCTGATGTGTGGATTCAGTCACATGTGGCCGAGAACCTGGACGAAATCCGCTGGGTTCACGAACTCTTCCCCGAAGCGCGCAGCTATCTGGATGTGTACGACCGCGCGGGCCTGCTGCGCCAGCGCTCGGTGTACGCGCACTGCATTTATCTGGATGATGCCGACCGCCGCCGCATGGCCGAGGTGGGTGCGACCGCTGCTGTCAGCCCCACCAGCAACCTGTTTTTGGGCAGTGGCTTCTTCGACTACACCGCGTCAGACGTGGCCGGTCTGCGCTACGGCTTGGCCAGCGATGTGGGTGGCGGCACCAGTTTCAGCCCTTTTCACACCATGCACGCGGCCTACACCGTGGCCAGGCAAAGCGTGGGCAGACCGGGCATCAGCCTGTTACCCGAACACCTGTGGTGGCAACACACGGCAGGCGCGGCCGCTGCACTGGACCTGAACGGCCAAGTCGGCAACCTGCTGCCCGGCTGCGAAGCCGACTTCGTGGTGCTCAACCCCCAGGCCACGCCCCTGCTGGCACGCCGCACCGCTCAAACCGAAACCCTGGCCGAATGGCTGTTTGCCATGATCGTGCTGGGCGATGAGCGCATGATCGCGCACACGGTGATCCAAGGCCAAAGTGTGAAGCCCACTCCCTAGTCCAGCGACTTCAGCCCCACAAAAATTGGACTCGCCTTGTCAGACAATACGGCATGAGCGCCGAGAACGAACACCCCATCATCGACCCCTACGCATCCCAGCGCGCGTCCGTGCGCCGTGGCATTGCGCAGTTTCAACAACGCCTGCAAGCAGCAGGCCACGATTTCAGAGCGCCACCACCAGAGCCCACTTCGTGCTGCGGGCGTGGCTGCAACGGTTGTGTGTGGGAAAGCTACGACGATGCCCTGATGTTCTGGTACGAAGACGCCGGAGTTTTGCTGGCTCAAGGGTAGCCAGCCCCTGTTAATTCAAGTGGCTGCAGGCTGTTGGAACACCCGAATACGGGGGGCTATCGCATCGGTCAGTGTTCGGGTGGCCTGACGCATGCCTTACTCGGCCAGCTGACGCGCAGAAATGCCCATGGGCTTGATGAAGTCTTCCAACAAGATTTCACCAGAATGAATTTCGTCTAGTCATTCGGTCATGTTCAACTCCTCAGTGGCAGTCCACTATCTCAAATTGGTAAGCCCCGTTGTCGTGCCAGACAAAACAAATACGCCATGGGTCATTGATCCACATGCTGTGTTGTCCTTTTCGATCATCCTTCAAGGCCTCCAAGGGGTTGCCGGGAGGGACTCTCAGACTGATCAATTCCGTGACAGCACGTCATTGCAAGAGCTTTCGCCGTGCCACCCTTTCGATGTTTCTGAAGCGGGGCACGGGCTGACTTTTGAACAAAGCCTCGGTATTGCGGCAGATGAACGAATGGATCATGTCCAGATTTTTCCTCCATACGGAATCCGTCAAACGGATCTGCTGTAAATCAAACTTCGAACATCAATTTCTGTATGGCCTGCACGGATGCAGGCCTCGCCAAACGGCCCACTTCATGCCCATCGCGCAACAGCACCAGCGTGGGCCAGAGCTTGACCCGGTAGTGGCGGCCCAGCGCACGGCCCGGGCCGTCTTCGATTTTGAGGTGCTGCAAATGCTGGTGCGAAGCCAAAGCCTGCGCGATCAAGGGCTGGGCGGCTCGGCAGTGGCCGCACCATTGGGTGCCAAACTCCAGCAGCACAAGGCCGGGCAGCGCCTGCACCTCGGCCAGACTGGACGCTTCGATGGCACTCAAGTAGGGTTTGAAAGTGTTCATGGCTTGACCTCGATGGTGCTGAACAGTCGGGACACGGTGCCCCGCAACCACTGCAAGCCGGGATCTTTGTCGAAGCGGGCACTCCAGTGCATGGACACGGTGAAGTCGCGCAAGGGCAAATCGGGCTCGATCAGGGCCAGAGTTCCTGCCTCGGCAAAGCCTTGCGCAAAATTGCGTGGCATCAAGACCGCCAGATCGGTGCTGCGCACAATACCGGGCAGCGATAAAAAATGGCTCACCGTCAGGCGCAAACGGTGCTGCCAATGCATCAAATCCAAAATGCGCAGCGTGTCTGAATGGGTGCGCACGGCGGCGAATTCCAGCTCGGCCAGCAAGGCCTGCGCAGCATCGGGGGCAGCGCGTGCTTTTTGGAGGTGTGCCCAGCGCCGCGCCACCGGGTGGCCCTGGCGCATCAGCACCACATAGCGGTCGCTCATCAAAGGCTGCTTCAGGGTGTCGTCCACCTCGGGCAAAAAACCGATCGCCAGATCCAGTTGGCCATTGTCCAGCGCGGGGGCGATTTTGTCGTGCGGCAGCGGCATGGCTTCGAGCCGCATGCCCGGCGCGTGTCGCTGCAGCGCCAGCACCAATTCGGGCAAAAAACGCGCCTCGCCAATGTCGCTCAGGTGCACACGCAGCACGCGGGTTGAGCGCTGCGGGTCAAACACCTGCGAGGCGTTGAGCGCATCTTCGATCGTACCCAGCGCCAACTGCACCGCCTGCGCCAGCCGGTCGGCACGCGGCGTCGGTCGCACCCCCGCGCCACTGCGCTCAAACAAGGCGTCGCCCAGCACTGATCTCAAGCGTGCCAGCCCTTGGCTGGCCGCCGGTTGTGACATGCCAAGCTGCTGCGCGGCCAAGCTCACGCTGCGTGTGCGCCACACCGCGTCAAACAAACGCAAGAGGTTCAGGTCCAAATCTTTGATATTCATTGAATGCATACCACCTATACATGATATTTTGCACCGTTACATCACCTGTTTGGCGCTCAGCGCTTGGGCATGGCGGTAAATCCAGCCTTTTGGGGCACCTGTCACACGGGTAACCTTGGCTCCCCCCCAATGCGTCTCATACTGACAACCCATTACCTTGGAGTCCCTTCATGAGTTTTTTGAAAACTGAAAAAATGTCTGCCCACAAAGACAAGCATGTGGGCTGGATCACCTTCAACAATCCCGCCCGACACAACGCCGTGTCACTTGAGATGTGGCAGGGACTGGCGGACATTGCCAACGACTTTGCCCGCGATGACGACATCCGCGTGGTGGTGGTGCATGGGGCGGGCGACAAGGCCTTTGTATCGGGCGCCGATATTTCGGAATTCGCCGAGCAACGCGACTCGGCCGCAGCCACCCAGCGCTACGACGCGGTGGCCCAAGAAGGCATGCAGGCCCTGAAAAACCTCAACAAACCCACCTTGGCCATGATCCAGGGATACTGCATTGGCGGCGGCGTGGGCGTGGCACTGAACTGCGACATCCGGATTGCAGCGGACCATTCACGTTTTGCTGTGCCTGCCGCCAAACTGGGGCTGGGCTACGAATTCGACGGTGTGCGCAAACTGGTGGACGTGGTGGGGCCCTCCTTTGCGCAAGAAATCTTCTTTACTGCAAGGCAGTTCAGTGCACCCGAAGCCCTTGCCATGGGGCTCATCAACCGCATGGTGCCCAAGGAAGAGCTGTTGTCTTACGTGACCCAATATGCCGACACCATTGCAGCCAACGCGCCCATGACCGTGGGCTCCATCAAGACCATTGTGGGTGAAATCGTCAAAGACGCTTCTTTGCGCAATGTGGCCCTGTGCGACCAATTGGTGGCGCAGTGCTTCAACAGCGCCGACTTCACCGAAGGCCGCACCGCCTTCATGGAAAAACGCAAGCCGGTGTTCACAGGCCGCTAAATCTTCACGCCCATCCAAGAAAGCCCTCCATGAAACTCCCCTTATCTGGCCTGCGTGTTCTGGATTTGACCAACGTCCTGGCTGGCCCTTACTGCAGCATGGTCCTGGCGGACATGGGGGCCGAGGTCATCAAACTCGAAAACGCCGACAAAGGCGACACATCGCGCCAATTTGAGCCACAGGTCAATGGTGAATCCTATTGTTTTGCAGTGCTCAACCGCAACAAACAAAGCATCGCGCTGAACCTGAAAGATCCGGCCGGACTGAAAATCGCCCATCAATTGGCTGCAAAGGCAGACATCATTCTGGAGAACTTCCGTCCGGGGGTGGTCAAGCGCATGGGGCTGGACTACGAGCACGTTCGCGCACACAACGCCGGTGTCATTTACGCCTCCATGTCGGGCTTTGGCCAAACCGGGCCGTATGGCCAAAAAGGGGGCTTTGACATCATTGCCCAAGGCATGTCCGGCATCATGATGATGACCGGAGCGCCCGGTGGGCGTCCGGCCAAGGTGGGTATTGCCATGAACGACATTGCGAGTGGCGTGACGGCTCTGTCGGGGATTTTGGGTGCCCTGATTGGCAAACTGCGTTTTGGGGAAGGTCAGTACCTAGAGACCTCGCTCTTGGAGGCAGGGCTGGCTTGGACCCCTTGGGAATTCGGGGCTTATTTTGGCTCAGGCGAGATCCCTACCGCCACCGGCACCCGCCACAGGCGCTCTGCCCCCTACCAGGCCTACCGCACCCGCGATGGCTATGTCACGGTGGGTGCGGGCACGCAAAAAATGTGGGTGGCCTTTTGTGAAAAAGTCATCGACCAGCCCGACTGGCTTCAGCGCCCTGAGTACCTGACTCAGGCATTGCGCGTCAAGAACGTGGATGCGCTTGAACGCGACATTGAATCGGTGACAACGCAAGAACCGACGGCCCACTGGGTCGCACGGCTGGATGCGGTGGGCATACCGGGCGGTCCGGTTTTTGGCTACGAACAAGCCCTGCACGACCCGCATGTGCTGGCACGACAGATGGTGCATGAGATGGACCACCCGATCATTGGCCCCATGAAAACTTTGGGCTTGCCCATCAAATCCAGTGGCGCTTTGGGCAGCATTCGACAGCCGGCCCCGTGGTTGGGTCAGCACTCCAGGACTGTGCTGAGCCAACTGGGCTACTCGGCCCCAGACATAGAGACCCTGTTCGCCCACGGCACCGTGTTTGACCAGTACCCGGACAAGGCCCGCCTCCCAGCTTGAGGTCAGGCCCAAGGGCCCAATCAGGGCCTGCGGCGCTCAACTGTCCATGGTGATTTTGGCGCGGCGAATCACTTCGCCCCACTTCAGGTTGTCCAGACGCATTTGCTCGCTGATTTGGGCCAAGGGCATGCGGCCTATTTCTTCGACGCCCGTCTTACGTAAAGCCTGTACCACCTCGGGGTCATCCATCGTTGCGCGAAATGCTGAACGCAAGCGATCCAAAGCCTGGGCGGGCACACCAGCATTGGTCACAAAACAGTTCCAGGGCTTCTCATCAAAGCCATCAAACCCTTGCTCGGCAATGGTGGGGACATCGGGCATGGCAGACGAACGCTTGCCCGTAGACACGGCCAAAGCACGGATGCGACCCGTTTGCATGTGCGGCAAGGCCGGCCCCAAGGTTGAAACGGCCAAGTCCACTTGCCCGCCCACCAAATCGGCCATGTATTGAGCGGCCCCTTTATAAGGCACATGGTTCATGGAGATGCCTGCACGTTGCTTGAAGATTTCGGCAATCAAATGATGCGGTGAACCCACCCCCGCACTGGCGCAATTGACTTTGTTGGGGTTGGCTTTGGCAAACGAAATCAGCTCTTGCAAGTTGCGAACGGGCAATGAGGGGTGAGCCACCAGCACAAATGGCAAGTCGCCCAAATGGACCAAAGGCGTGAAGGCTTTGAGGGGGTCATAAGACACTTTGCGCATATTGGGCACATAGGCAAAAGCGGTGCTGTCAATCAAATGGATGGTGTAGCCATCGGCCGGGGCTTTCGCGGCAGCATCCGCACCGATGGTGGTGCTGGCACCGGGCTTGTAATCCATCACGATGGGTTGCCCCAACAATTTCTCCGCCTTGCCCCCCACGATCCTGGCCCATTGATCGGCACCGCCACCTGCAGGATAGGGCACGATCAATTTGATCGGTTTGTCAGGAAATGCAGAGGCCCAAGCACGGCCCATCACACCCAGCGAAGCGGCACCCAGGCCGGCCCATTGAATCCACTGTCGTCTGCTGCTCATGTATCGACTCCTGTTGGTTGGGGGATGCCGCATGGTGGCGTCTTGCAGCAGGGTCTGCTGTAACCAAGATGACTGGCCCTGACTTATAAATTCAATGCATGATCTTTATAAATTTCATTGAATGAACTTATACGTAAGATGCTCCTTGCCCCGCAGCATGCGGACACCACAACGCAAGGAGTGTGCTTTGGAAGTTTCATTTCACGAAGAAATCAAGGCCCTGCGCATGGGCGCAGGCGAGGTCTTTCACGGTGAGGGCATCCTGGCCATCACCAAGGGTCTGCTGCAGTCGGGCGTGAGCTATGTGGGTGGCTACCAGGGCGCGCCGGTCTCGCACCTGCTCGATGTGATGGTGCAGGCCAAGCCCTACATGGACGAGTTGGGCGTGCATGTGGAAGCCTGCTCGAATGAAGCTTCGGCAGCGGCCATGCTGGGCGCGTCAATCCACTACCCGATTCGCGGCGCGGTGACCTGGAAGTCGATTGTGGGCACCAACGTGGCGGCCGACGCGCTGTCCAACTTGTCCTCGCCCGGCGTGACGGGTGGCGTGCTGATCGTGGTGGGCGAAGACTACGGCGAAGGTGCCAGCGTGATCCAGGAGCGCACACACGCCTATGCGCTCAAGTCGGGCATGTGCTTGCTAGACCCGCGCCCCGAGTTGGGCCAAATGGTCAACATGGTCGAACATGGTTTCAGGCTGTCCGAAGCGTCCAACATGCCAGTGATGATGGAGTTGCGCATCCGCGCCTGCCATGTGCGCGGCCAGTTTGTGGCCAAGGACAACCAAGCCCCCAAGCTGTCCAAAAAGCACCTGATCGATGAGCCGGCAGGCTTCAACTACATGCGACTGGCGCACCCGCCCGTGACCTTTGCGCAAGAAAAACGCAAAGTAGAGCACCGCCTGCCCGCTGCCCGCCAATACATCACTGAACAGCGCCTGAACGAACACTTTGAAGGCAGCACCCACCGCCACTTGGGCCTGATCGTTCAAGGCGGTTTGTACAACACGCTGATGCGGGCCCTGCAGCAGTTCGACCTGGCCGACGCCTTTGGCGTGTCCAGCTTGTCGGTGCTGGTGCTGAATGTGACGTATCCGCTGGTGCCCGATGAGTTGGTGAATTTTTGCAAGGACAAGTCGGCCGTGCTGTTGCTCGAAGAGGGCCAGCCCGAATACATCGAGCAAGAACTTGCGCTGATGCTGCGCCGCCTCGATCTGCAAACCCCGCTGCACGGCAAAGACATGCTGCCCTCGGGCGGTGAGTACACCGCCGAAGTCATGGCCCAAGGCTTGCTGAAGTTTCTGGACCGCCATCAAGCGGACGCCGTGCCTGAGACCACGCGCCAATGGCTGGCCACCAACGGCGAACGCCGCCAACAAGTGCAAACCTTGTTGGGCAGTCCGGTGCCCGCAAGGCCGCCCGGCATGTGCATTGGCTGCCCCGAGCGGCCGGTGTTTTCTGCGCTCAAACTGGCGCAACAAGACGTGGGCCCAGTGCACATCGCGGGCGACATTGGTTGCCACGCGCTGGCCACCTTCGAGCCGTTTTCCTTTGGCCACTCCATCCTGGGGTATGGCATGAGCCTGGCCAGCCGGGCGGGTGTGTCGCCCGTCATGAAGCGGCGAGTGTTGTCGGTAATGGGTGACGGTGGTTTTTGGCACAACGGCTTGCTGACGGGCGTGCAAAGCGCGCTGTTCAATGGCGACGATGCGGTGCTGCTGATCTTCAAGAACGGCTACACCTCGGCCACCGGCACGCAGGACATCATCAACACGCCTACTGACATCGCCAAAGAACTGGCGGGTGACAAGCGCCAGAGCATGGTGCACACCAACCAGACCATCGAGTCCACGCTCAAAGGTTTGGGCGTGCAGTGGCTGCGCACGGTGCATACCTACGAAGTGAGCCACATGCAAGCCACACTCACCGAGGCCTTTACCACCGAGTTTCAGGGCTTGAAAGTGATCGTGGCCGAGGGTGAATGCCAGCTGGAACGCCAGCGCCGCATCAAGCCCTGGCTGGCCTCGCTGCTGTCCAAAGGCGAACGCGTCGAGCGCGTGAAATACGGCGTGGACGAAGACGTGTGCAATGGCGACCACGCCTGCATTCGCCTCTCAGGCTGCCCAACCTTGACGCTCAAAGACAACCCCGACCCGCTGAAAGTGGATCCGGTGGCCACCGTGATCGACGGCTGTGTGGGCTGCGGCCTGTGCGGCGAAAACGCGCACGCGGCCACACTGTGCCCGTCCTTTTACCGCGCCGAAGTGGTGCAAAACCCCAAGTGGCACGAACGCCTGTGGGCCCGCTGGCAAGGCCTGGCCACACGTTGGCTGCAACCAGCTTGAAACGCTCATTTGAGAGACACACCATGACCCAACCGATTTCCATCTTGCTCTGCGCCCTGGGCGGCGAAGGCGGCGGCGTGCTGGCCGACTGGCTGGTTGACGTGGCCCGCCACGCAGGCTATCCGGCGCAAGCCACCTCGATCCCCGGCGTGGCGCAGCGCACCGGCGCCACCACCTACTACCTCGAGGTCTACCCTCTGCCCCACAGCCAGCTGCAAGGCCGCTTGCCGGTGTTGGGTCTGAACCCGCTGCCAGGCCGACTCGATGCGCTCGTCTCATCCGAATTGCTGGAAACCGCACGCCAAATTGGCAACGGCCTGGCTTCAAACGACCGCACGCTGGTGATCAGCGCTTCCTCCCGGGCGCTCACCACCGCCGAAAAAATGACCATGGGCGACGGTCGTCGCCCTGAAGGTCCACTGCTCGATGTGGTGGCCGCGCACAGCCTGCGACACCATGTGATGGACATGGCCAGCCTGTGCCAGCAAAGCGGCACCATGGTGAGTGCCGTGATGCTGGGGTCCATTGCTGGCAGTGGCTTGCTGCCTTTTGACAGGGCGCATTACGAGGCCGTGTTGGCGGGGCCAAGTAGTTCGGCCGAGGCCAGTTTGCGCGGCTTTGCACTGGCTTTTGATCTGGTCAAGCGCCAGCGCGAACAGGCACACTATGTCGAACAGGTGATGAAACCTGCCGTGGCTGCACCCTCTGCCTCGGCTGTTTTGCCTGCAGATGTCGCCGCCAAGTTTCCAGCCGTGTTGCACCCCCTGATGGGCTTGGCGCACCAGCGCTTGGTCGAGTACCAAGGTCCGGCTTATGCCCGTTTGTATGTGCAGCGGCTCGAACGCTTGCAGAGTGCAGAAGCCCACGCCAACGACGCCAGCCACCCCGTGACCGCCGAGGCCACCCGTTGGCTGGCGCTGTGGATGGCGTTTGACGACATCATCCGCGTGGCTGACCTGAAAAGCCGCGCCAGCCGCTGGAGCCGGGTCACGCAAGAGGTCAAGGCGAAAGAAGGCGATGTGCTCAAGGTGTACGACCACTTCAAACCTGGCGTCCCCGAGTTGGCTGCCCTGCTGCCGCAAGCCCTAGCCAACCATCTACTGCGCTGGGACCGTGGCCGCGTGGCCAATGGCAAAGCGCCTTGGTCCATGCCGCTCAAGGTCGCGCGGCATGCGCTGTGGGGCATGGCCAGCTTGCGCCTCTTGGCCAGCCTGCGCGTGCTGCGCCCACTGGGCAGCCGCTATGCCACAGAGCAAGCCCTGATCGAAGAGTGGTTGGGCGGCATCGAAGCCGCTACGCGCCAGTCACCCGCACTGGGCCTGGAACTGGCACGTTGCGGGCAGCTCATCAAAGGCTACGGCAGCACCAACGAGCGCGGCAAAGACAACCTGCTGCACATCCTGCGCCATGTGTGCGGTCCGGCCTCGAAAGTGCCGGTGACCGAGAGGGCTGAGGCTGTGGCCCGCATCCGCCAAGCGGCCTTGCAAGACGAAGCCGGTCAAGCACTCGACCAAGCTTTGCTGCAACACGGGGCCCCAGCGCGCCCTGTCAAGGAACAACCCGTGCTGTGGATGAAAAATCCAAGGCTGCAAAAGTCCTAAAGGTCCAGCAGGCTCAAACCCCAGCCAGCTCACGCAAGGCTTGGGGATTGGGTAGACCCAACACACGGCCGCCACCGCTGATGAGTTGGCGCTCGCGCAAGTGGCGCAACACGCGGGAGAAAGTTTCGGGGGCGATGCCCAGTTGGGCGGCAATCGTGCGCTTGCGTTCTGTCAGCTTCACGGACAAGCCCCCCAAAAGCTCGTCGGGTACAGCATGGCGCAGCAGCCATTCAGCGCAACGCGCATCGGCGTCCTTGGCCTGGCGGCTCACGGCCATTTCCGTTTGTTGGCGCTGCGAACGGGCCATGTCCATGAGCAATTTCTGCGAGGCCACGGGCAAGGCTTGCACCTCGGCCACAAAGTCGTCCACGCTCACGTACTGCACATGCACCTCGGTCTCGGCCACCGCATCGACCGCGTGAGGCAAGGCCAATAGGCCCGAAGCGGCTTCAAGCCAAAACGGCCCCTCGACCACGCCCAGCTGGTGCGCCATGTGGCCGTCTGCCATCACACCCAGCACCACGCGCCCCTGCATGACGTGCAAGATGTGGTCCACAGCATCGCCTCGGTGCTGCAACACGGTGCCTACCCCCAAAAGGGATAAGGGTGGAGCGGGCTCGGGCAGGGGGGACAAAGAGGTATCCAACATATTGGACCCGAATGTGCCAGAGCCTGAGAGACAAGCATTTGACGCACATCAAAGCAGTCAATCGATGCGAATCATTTCCAACACAAGCTCTGATTCAAACCCCAAAAGCTGCTGAAAGTGCCCATGGGGCACTCAGGTCAGGACTGCAACGTGAATGCCTCGTGCACGGCCGATTGCACGCCACCGCCCAAAATGGCGCCACCGCCAGCGACGTAAATCCAATCGCCGATCGCCACTGCCCCCACGGCGTGTCGCGGTGTGGGCATCGCAGCGTGCGACTGCCAGCTGTCCGTCTTGGGGTCGTAACTCTCCATTTGGCCAAACACAGTTTGCTGTCCAGGCCGATTGATGATGCCGCCCTCTCCTCCCATGGCAAAAAACCGGTCTCGGTAGATCACCAAACCATGGCCTGATCGGGCTGTGGGCATGGGCGCGCGCAGCTCCCAAGTGTCACGCTCGGGCAAATAAACGTGGTGCAAGGCCGTGTTGTACTCGAAGGTGTTGAAGCGCCCACCCACCACATGGATGCGATTTTGATCAGCCACGCAGCCGACATGGTCACGCGCGCCCGGCAATGGCTTGCGGCGGCTCCATTGGTCAGTCTGGGGGTCGTACACCTCATGCCAGCCCACACTGGCACGCTCTTCCGTGGGTGCGGCTGCGCCGCCAATCAAATGCAGCTTGCCGCCCAGCGCTACTGCTGCTGCTGCGCCGCGCGGACGGGGCATGGGCGCCACCGTCGTCCATTTGTCCTGGCTGACATCGTAGACATAAGCGTAAGCATCGGGGTTGCGGTTTTGCTCGATGAAGCCACCAAAAGCGTAGATGCGCCCGTTCAACGTGGCCACCGCCACGTGGTTGGCACCTCGTGGCAATGCCGCAGCGTTGTGCCACCGATCGGTGGCCGGGTTGTACACATGGTGGTACCCCCGATCCACACGCCCTTCGCCGTAGCCGCCCACCACGTGCAAACGACCCGCCCACTCTGTGGCCCAGGCCATCTCGCTTCGGGGAATGGGCAAAGCGGCTTTGGGCACCCAGCGACCTTCAGGACCCTTGGGTGCAGGACTGACAAACGAGCGCTGTGCCGTCTGGTCTGCCGTCAGGTGGTGCGGCTGCCCTCCCTGCAAACGGGCATAAGGTTCTACCGCTGAAGGCAACACTGGCAAATCCGGATGGTGGTGGTGCGCCTGAGAAAAGGCCGCGTCAACGGCCAGTGTCGATGCGGCTGCGAAAAAAGTTCTTCGACTGATAGACATGCTTTTTCTCCTTAGAAAATCACAACACCAGCATCACCCTGAAATCGTTCACATTGGTGTGAGTGGGGCCGGTGATGACAAGATCGCCCAGTGGCTGAAAAAAGCCATAGGCGTCGTTACGCTGCAGGTGTTCGTCCACTTTGAGTCCCAGGGTCTGAGCACGAGCCAGTGTGTCAGGGGCCACTTGCGCCCCGGCATTGTCTTCGATGCCATCGATGCCATCGGTATCGGCCGCTAAGGCCCAAACACCTGACTGGCCCTGCAAGGCCTGCACCAGCCCCATGCAAAACTCTCCCGCCCGGCCCCCACGCCCTTTGGGCACGCCCACCGTTTGCGGCTTGATCGTCACCGTGGTTTCGCCGCCGCTCAGAATCACACAAGGCTTGATGAACGGCCCCAAGCCCTTGGCCGACGCACGGGCCAGCGCCGCATGCACCTTGCCCACCTCGCGCGATTCGCCTTCGATCTCGTCGCTCAGGATGTAGGCATTGAGTCCCATCGCGCGGGCGGCCTCGGCAGCAGCCTCCAGCGACTGCTGGGGCGTGGCGATCATGTGCACGCTGTGACCTTTAAAGACAGCCGAGCCGGGCTTGGGCGTTTCCCAAACACCCGACTGCAAAGCCTGCAGCACCGAGTCGGGCACCGTGATGGCGTAACGCTTCAAGATGGCCAGCGCATCCGCGCAGCTGGTGGCATCGGGCACGGTGGGGCCGCTGGCGATGATGGACGGATCATCGCCGGGTACATCGCTGATGGTGAGTGTGACCACCCGCGCAGGGCTACATGCCGCCGCCAAGCGCCCGCCCTTGATGCGCGAGAGGTGTTTGCGCAGGCAATTCATTTCAGAAATATTGGCACCGCTGGCGAGCAGTTGGCGGTTGATGTCTTGCTTGAGCTGCAAGCTGATGCCGTCGGCTGGCAAAGTCAGCAAAGACGAGCCGCCGCCCGAGATCAGGCACAACACCAGATCGTCGTCCGTCAGACCCTTCGTCAGTTCCAAAATACGCTCGGCCGCTTGCAAGCCCGCCGCATCGGGCACGGGGTGTGCCGCCTCCACCACTTCAATGCGTTCGGGCAAACCGGCAGGGCGCGGTGGTGTGTGGCCGTAACGCGTGACCACCAAACCCGACAGTGGGGCATCTGCCGGCCACAGCGCCTCGACAGCCTGGGCCATTGCGCCTCCGGCTTTGCCTGCACCCAACACCAAGGTGCGCCCCTTGGGGGGTGTTGGCAAATGGGCCGCCGTGTTGTGCAGGGGCAGGGCGCGTTGCACCGCCACATCGTAGAGGTGGCGCAAGATGGTTTGAGGTTCAGTCTTCACAAGGCAAGTGGTCAAAGATGCAAAAGCCAAGGATAAAGGCAATTGACATCAAGGCAGCATGCGACCAACGCTGCCCTGACGAATTGGCTGAAACCGACGAGACCAGTGCTCTGTCAAAACACAGCACGGCCCGTGAAATCCAATGTCAATCCGCGTAAACGCCAGCGGCCCTGATGACCGGTGCCCACTTGGCCACTTCAGACATGACAAAGGTCTTGTGTCCTGCTGGGTCGTTGCGCGCATCTGTGATCACTGTGGCGCCACCGGCCTCTTGCTTGCGAATGAAGTCAGTGTCTTTGACCGCTGCCTTGAGCGCATCGTTGAGCTTCTTCAGAATCGGTGCTGGCGTGCCTTTGGGGGCATACAAACCTTGCCAGATGGTGACCGAGAAGTCCTTGAGGCCAGCTTCTTGCATGGTGGGGTTGTCTTTGAGCACCGGAGCGGTCAAACGCACAGGCGTGGTCACAGCAAAGGACTTGACACGCTTACCCTCAATTTGAGGAATGGTGGTGGTGGTCTGGTCGCACATCAAATCGACCTGGCCGCCAATCAAGTCGGTCATTGCGGGCGCCGTGCCTTTGTAGGGCACCGACGTCATGTCGACTTTGATGGTGGATTGGAACAACATGCCGCACAAATGAGAAGCGGAGCCTGGGCCGGCATTGGCGATGTTGATCTTGCCTTTGTTGCTTTGGATCCAGCCCAACAACTCAGCCATGTTGTTGGCCGGCAAGCTGGGACGACCGATCAGGTTCATGGGGTTTTCGCTGACCAGGCCGATGTACTCAAAGTCTCTTTCCACGTTGTAGGGCAAATTGCGGAAAAACGTGGGCAAGGTGGCCTGTGCAATGTGGGTGAACAGCAGCGTGTAACCGTCGGCTGGGGCTTTGGCCACTTTGTTGGCACCAATCGAGCCCGATGCGCCCGCAGAGTTATCGATCACGATGCTGTGGCCACCCATGAACTTGCTCATGGACTGTGCCAGGTCACGCGCCGCCTTGTCGGTTGGGCCGCCCGCCGCATAGGGCAAGACGAAGGTGATGGATTTGTTGGCAACAGGGTAATCCTGCGCCATCACGTTGGCAGAGGCCATGGCCGCACAGGCCAGGGCGACGGATAGAAACTTGAAGCTCATGTTCAAACCTTTCAAAAATTGAGAGACAGAAAAACGTTCACCGAAAACTCAGAAAAACTTCATTCGAATCAAGCCAAGGCCTTGCACACCGCCTCGGTCACTTCTTGCGTGCGTGCATTGCCACCCAAATCACCTGTGTGCAAGGCGGAGTTGGCCGTCACGCTTTCAATGACCTCCATCAGGCGCTGGGCAGCGGCTTGCTCGCCAATGTGCTCCAGCAGCATGACCACCGACCAGAACGTGCCCACCGGGTTGGCCAGGCCTTTGCCCATGATGTCAAAAGCCGAACCGTGGATCGGCTCGAACATGCTGGGGTAACGGCGTTCGGGGTCAATGTTACCCGTTGGCGCAATGCCCAAGCTACCCGCCAACGCGGCTGCCAAATCGCTCAAGATATCGGCATGCAAATTGGTAGCGACGATGGTGTCCAGGGTCGCAGGTCGGTTGACCATTCGGGCGGTGGCCGCATCCACCAATTCCTTGTCCCACTTCACATCGGGGAACTCTTTGGACACTTGCACGGCGATTTCATCCCACATGACCATGGCATGGCGCTGCGCGTTGCTTTTGGTCACCACCGTCAACAACTTGCGAGGGCGCGACTGTGCCAGTTTGAAGGCATAGCGCAAAATGCGCTCAACGCCTGTGCGGGTCATGATGGACACATCGGTGGCCGCCTCGATCGGATGACCTTGGTGCACACGTCCACCCACACCTGAATATTCACCTTCGGAGTTTTCGCGCACGATGACCCAATCCAGGTCCTTGGGCGTGCAGCGCTTCAAAGGCGCATCGATACCAGGCAAGATGCGCGTGGGGCGCACATTGGCGTATTGGTCAAAGCCTTGACAGATTTTGAGGCGCAGACCCCACAAGGTGATGTGGTCAGGAATGTGCGGGTCACCGGCCGAGCCGAACAGGATGGCATCTTTGCCACGCAAAGCATCCAGACCATCGGCCGGCATCATCACACCATGCTGGCGGTAGTAGTCACCGCCCCATCCAAAGTCTTCGAACTCAAAAGCAAAAGTGCCGCAGGCTTGCGCCAAGGCTTGCATGACCTGCTGGCCTGCGGGAATGACTTCTTTGCCAATGCCATCTCCGGGGATGGTGGCGATGCGGTAGGTTTTCATAAGGTACTGCTGAAATAAAGTGACAGAGAGCCCAATTTTGTACACCTGCATGCTCAACAAACTATTTAAAATTTAAGGTGCTATTAACTTTTAATTAACAATGAAAACCCGCCTCCAAGCAGCCGATCTGGGGTTTTTTTCAACGTTGGCCATGTCCGGCAGCCTGAGCGCAGCCGCCAGGGAGTTGAGGATCACCACTGCGGCAGTGAGCAAGCACTTGTCCCAAATGGAAACTCGAGCAGGTTTGTCACTGGTCAACCGGACCACGCGCCGCATGAGTTTGACCGTGGAGGGTGAAACCGTGCTGCGCCACGCCCGCAGCATCCTGGCCGAGATGGCCGACCTGGATCAACAACTCGGTGCCAGCCGATCAACGCCCAGTGGTTTGCTGCGCATCAATGCAACTTTAGGCTTTGGCAGAAGTCACATCGGGCCTTTGGTCAGTCGCTTTGTCAAGCAATATCCGCAAGTGCAAGCCCAGCTGCATTTGACTGCCGATCCACCGGCGCTGACGGACGATGTCTTCGACGTTTGCATCCGATTTGGTCCGCCGCCAGACACCCGCGTCATCGCGCGAAAGATCGCTGATAACCAACGGCTTCTGTGCGCCGCGCCCACTTACTTGCAGGTACATGGTGAACCCAAAAGTCCGAGTGACTTGGCGCGTCACAACCTCATCAGCATCCGCCAAGGGGGTGAGGCCTATGGGGTCATCAAGCTCACTCGAGGCAAGCAGGGGAAATCCGAGACCATCAAAACCCGCGGCAACCTGACCACAAACGACGGCAGCATCGCAGTGCAGTGGGCGATTGAAGGTCACGGCATTTTGTTGCGCGCAGAGTGGGACATCCGTCAACATCTGGCCAATGGCCAGCTGGTTCAAGTGCTACCGCAGCACCACACGCCCGATGCCGACATCTATGCGGTCTATCCAGCGCAACACAAATCGGCAGCACGGGTACGGGCGTTTGTGGACTTTGTCGCCGAGGCATTCAGGCCCGCCAGCCCCTGAATCTGCAGCATGCCCGCTTAAAATCACCCCACTGCACAGCCCGGGACGCGCGGCATCGTGGTGCTCGCCCTACCCCTGCACTTGGGGCCAGGGGATTCGGCCGCGACTTGTTTCACACTTTGCACAGGACAAGTCCATGACCACGCTGCTCATCCACCGCGCCCGCTGCATCGCCACGATGGACGATGCGAACTCCGAACGACAGGATGCGTCGCTCTTGATCCGCGATGGCCGCATCGAGCGCATCATCCCCGCCAATGAGAACGTCGGCGAACTGCTCACGCAAGTGGACGAGGTGATCGACGCCCGCCGCCATGTGGTGGTGCCGGGCCTGATCAACACGCACCACCACATGTACCAGTCACTCACGCGGGCGATCCCAGCGGTACAAAACGCCGAACTGTTCAGTTGGCTCAAAGGCCTGTACCCGATTTGGGTGGGCCTCACGCCCGAGATGGTGCGCGTGTCGGGCCAAGTGGCCATGGCAGAACTCCTGCTGAGCGGCTGCACCACCAGCAGTGACCACCTCTACATCTACCCCCATGGCGTGCGGCTGGACGACAGCATCGAAGCCGCGCACACCATCGGCATGCGGTTCACGGCCACACGCGGCAGCATGAGCGTAGGCGAATCTCAAGGAGGCCTGCCACCCGACAGCGTGGTCGAGCAAGAGCATTTCATCCTGAAAGAAACCCAGCGCCTGATCGAGACTTGGCATGACGCGAGCTTTGGCTCGATGACGCATGTGGCTGTGGCCCCATGCTCGCCCTTCAGCGTGAGCCAAGACCTGATGCGCGAATCGGCCAAGCTGGCCCGCGCCCACGGCGTGCGCCTGCACACCCACTTGGCCGAAAACGACCACGACATCGCGTACACCCGCGAGAAGTTCAACTGCACCCCCGCGCAATACGCCGAAAACTTGGGCTGGGTGGGCCACGATGTGTGGCACGCCCACTGTGTGAAGCTCGACGACGAAGGCAAGTATTTATTTGCCCGCACGCGCACCGGGATTGCCCACTGCCCCTGTAGCAACATGCGCCTGGCCAGCGGCATCTTGCCCCTGCGCAAAATGCTCGATGCCGGCGTTCCGATTGGCCTGGGCGTGGACGGCAGCGCCAGCAACGACGCGGCGCATTTGCTGAATGAAGCCCGCCAAGCCATGCTGCTGGCGCGTGTGGGCAAAGCGATGGAGCCGCCGCGCATCGAAAACGGGCGCACCGTGTTTGGCTGTGACTTGGGTCCGTCTGACATGACACCCCGCGACGCCCTGCGCATGGCCACACGCGGCGGCGCTGAGGTGCTGGGCCGCGCCCACGAGCTGGGACAAATCAAAGAAGGCTACTGCGCCGACATCGCGATGTTCCGCACCGACACGCTGAGCATGGCGGGCGGCGCGGTGCACGACCCGGTGGGCGCGCTCTTGCTGTGCGCCAGTGACAACGCGGACTACACCCTCGTGAATGGCCGCGTGGTGGTGCGTCAGGGTCAGATCACGACCGTGGACATGGGGCCGCTGATCGAGCGGCACAACCAGCTGGCGATGCGGTTGGCGATAGGTTCAAGGTGATGCTGCTTATGTTGAACCCATGACCGTGGGACAGTCATAATCCGCTTGCGATTCGTTGGACAATGATTCAAGGCATCTGTCTCAAACACGATTTTCTCTCTCACAGACCTGCCTTTCATGCACCGCACCATTTTTGACACCCCCATCGTCAACACCGCCTTGCGCGGCATCTCGCTGGCATTCCTCAAAGTCACAGGCTGGAAGATCGAGGGCAGTTTGCCTGACGGTGTGAGCAAATGCGTCGTGATTGCCGCACCGCACACCAGCAACTGGGATTTGCCTTACACCCTGATGGTGGCGTTTGCCTTGCGACTGCAGATTTACTGGATGGGCAAAAGCAGCATCTTTTCGTTTCCGTTTGGTCCGGTCATGCGCTGGTTGGGCGGCATTGCGGTCAACCGCTCACAAGCATCGAACTTGGTGGATTCCTGCGCTCAAGAATTGGTCAAAGCCGAAGGCTCGGTGCACCTGGTGGTGCCGCCTGAAGGTACGCGCAGCAAAACCCGCTATTGGAAAACCGGCTTTTATTACATCGCGCTGCAAGCGCAAGTGCCCATCGTGATGGCCTACATGGACTACTCGCGCAAACTCAGTGGCCTGGGGCCGTTGTTCTATCCCACGGGCAACATCGAAGAAGACATGGTCGCCATCAAAGCGTTTTATGCCCCCTTCAAGGGCAAAAACGCAGACCAGTTTGAAACACCGCCAGACAAAAAAGCTTGAACTGCGACAGGCTTTATAGCTGCCGCACTAGGGCGGTTGCAGGCCGCTCGTCGTGAACCGACAAGCGTGTCCAGCCCTCAGTCCAGCTTGGCCCCTGCCACAAACCAGCGCCCGATCAGAGCGCGCTCTTCTTCGGTCATGCCGGTCGCATTGCCCATGGGCATTTGCTTGGTCACCGCCACTTGCTGGTAGACGTTTTGCGCATGCTGCTTGAGCTGTTCGGGGCTGTCCAGACGCACGTTTTTCATCTGCACCTGCGCGTTGTGGCAGCTCAGGCAATGCTTGTCCACCAGTACCTGCACCTGCGCAAAACTCACCGGTGTTGCCGGAGCGGCCGAGGCCACGGGGGCTGCCGGTTTCAAGGCCACGATCACAGCCAAAATCATCACCACGCCCACGGCTGCAAAAGGCCAGGGGTTGGATGCGCGGCCCAGGTGGAAGGCGTGGCGCTGCACAAAGAACTGGCGAATCAAGGCACCGGCCAACATCATCACAAACAGCAGCACCCAGCGGTGTTCGTGGGTGTACAAAAAGCTGTAGTGATTGCTCAGCATCGCGAAGATGACGGGCAAAGTGAAATAGGTGTTGTGCACACTGCGTTGCTTGCCGCGTTTGCCGTGGATGGCCAGGGCGTTGGCATCATAGGTTTCGCCGCTGGTCATGGCCGCCACCACTTTGCGTTGGCCAGGGATGATCCAAACAAACACGTTGGCGCTCATGGCGGTGGCAATCATGGCGCCCACCAGCAAGAAGGCAGCACGGCCTGCAAACAGTTCATTGGCCAACCAGGATGAAAAGGCCACCACCACGATCATCAGACCTGCCACGATCAGCTCGCCGTTTTGGCGAAAACCAAAGACACGGCAAATGATGTCGTACACGAACCAGAAGGCCACCAACAAACCCACAGCGGCCGAGCCGGCCATCACAGGCGTCCAGTCCATCAAGGACTTGTCGATCAAGAAAGTACCCGCGTTGTAGAGGTACATCACCGTGAAGAGCGCAAACCCGCTCAACCAAGTGGAGTAACTTTCCCAATAAAACCAGTGCAGTTTGGTGTGGATCTTTTTGGGAGCCACCATGTATTTTTGGGGGTTGTAAAAACCGCCGCCGTGCACCGCCCACATCGCGCCGCCGACGCCTTTTTCAAGCAGGTCGGGTGAATTGGGTTTTTGAAGGTTGTTGTCGAGAAAGACAAAGTAGAACGAAGAGCCAATCCAGGCGATGGCGGTGATGACATGCACCCATCGCAGCAACAAATTGGCCCATTCCAAAAAATACGGTTCCATGAAGGATTCTCCAACCCTCTCACCACCGCGGGCCCTGTGAGCGGGTATTCGGCCGCGAACATGTTCCCGAAGAAACCTGCGCCGCTGCGACCAGTGCACCGAAGTGTATACAGTTTACGTTTGAGATTCCAGTACCCCTAAGGCTTAGCAGCCTAGGGGAAACCAGCATCGCGCAATCAAAGGGACTGCAAGAGTTGTGCCGCCACCGCCACGGCAATCACTTCGGGCTCCTTGCCCGTGATGCCGGGAACGCCGATGGGACAGGTGATGTGCGCGATCTCTTGTGCACTGAAACCCCGATCCTCCAAGCGGTGCTGGAAGGTGGCCCATTTGGTTTGGCTGCCGATCAGGCCCACAAAGGGCAAGTCGCCCTGCTCCCGCTGTCGCTTCAAACACGCCATCACGATGTCCAGATCTTCTGCATGGCTGAAACTCATGATCAGCACCCGGCTACCCGGGGCCAGATCGGTCACGGCGGCCTGCACGGGATTGGAGTGTTCACAATCCACGCCACTCGGAACATCTGGCGGAAAAATCTCGTCACGGCTATCGATCCAACGCACCGCAAAGGGCAAAGGAGCCAGGGTCTGAACCAGTGCCTTGCCCACATGCCCACCACCAAACAGCGCCAATGGGCTGCGCTGAGGCACCCACTGCTCACGCAGGCGGGGCAAATCCGCCAGTTGCACCTGTTCAAACGATAAATCCACCGCACCACCACAGCATTGCCCCAAACTAGGGCCCAACACTTGGCTCAACCTGTTGGGTGCGGAGTGCCCTGACAAGATCAGCCGCGCGTGCGCCAAAGCTTGAAACTCAAGGTGCCCACCGCCAATGGTGCCTAATTCACCCCTAGAAAATACCAGCATCAGCGTGCCCGGCCCCCTCGGAACAGACCCTTTGGTGGCCGTCACCGTGACCAGCACGGCCGACTCTTGGGACAAACGCGTCCATGCCTCATTGATCCAATTCACATTGATTTCCAATTGTCCATCAAGGACTCGCCAAGCCTGTCAGCCAATGCCACAATCACGCGAGTAAAACGCTGAGTATGCCAAGGAGTCACACCCGACATGACACATCAGACCGGAATAAACCGCACTTTAGGTGCCCGGATCGGCATGGCGCTGGGGGCGCTGGGCCTGACATGGTTGAGCGGCTGCAGCACACCGCCTGCGCCAGTCCAGCAAGCTGTCATCGTGCCAGCTCAGCCAGCGGTCTTGCCAGAACCCCCACCACGCCCGTTCGTGGCCATGCCCGAACGCCTGATTCCGGAAGCGCCGGCTTTCAGCCCTCCCCCCCCAACGGTCAAGAAATCTCTGGCACGCACCGCCAAAGAGTACCGCCACGATGCCGCCAGCCATTTGTACGCCCAACACCAACAGCGAATTTTCAAAGGCCGCTTGCCCCCCATGCTCGAAGCCGTGGGCGTGATCCATGTCAACATTGACCAAAAGGGCAGCGTCAAAGCCATCCAGTGGCAACGTGCGCCCAAACATGCGCCACAGGTGATGCGAGAGATTGAGCAATTGGTCAAAGCCGCTGCGCCCTACCCAGTGCCCCTGCACATGAGTCAGGTCACCTACACCGACGTGTGGCTATGGCACAAAAGCGGCAAGTTTCAGCTCGACACCCTGACCGAAGGGCAGGACTGAAGACATGCACAGCAGCAAGCCCATGCAAAGGGCTTCTGCCACAGCCTCAAGGTGGATCCAGTGCTTCAGGCGGCCTTCATGGCGCCCACCTTGGCGCGGTCACGGGAAAGGGTTTCACGGTCAGAAATGCGCCTGAACCACAAGGTCGCCAGGGTCGAGCTGACCATGATGAACAACGAATAAAGCACCGGGATCAACAGCACCTGTTGCTGCTGCATGCCCGTGAAAGTCAATGTGACGATCAGCACACCCAGGGGACCGTTTTGAATGCCTGTCTCCAGGGCAATGGTGCGGGCTCGACGCTTATCCTGACGAACCAGCCGAGCAAAGGTGTAGCCCACGGCAAAACCGAAAACCCCCAAACCGATTGACCCAAAGTACACCTGCCAAGGCGTCGTGAGCAGCAGCTGCCAGTTGCGTGGCACCCAAGAAACCATCAGAAAGAGAATGACGAGCACCCCGAGTGCACCGCCCAGCAGCTCCAAAGTGGCACCAATGTTGGGGTTGAGCTTGCGAAGGCCCATGCCAATGGCAGTGGGCACCAGCAAGACAAACAGCACCTGCGCCACATTTTCCGGGGGAATCTTCCAGTTGCCGTCAATGCCCATGCTGAAGAAACCCAAAGTCAGGGGCACCATCACCACAGCCAGCAAGGTCGAGACAATGGTCATCAACAAAGACAGGGATAGCACGCCCTTGCTGAAATAGTTGAAGATGTTGCTCGTGGTGCCTCCGGGCAAACAGGCCATGAGAATGAGACCGACAGCATAGGCATACCACTGGGAGGCATCCTGTGAGGCATTGGGCAAAAGCACCAGATGCGCCAGCGTGAAGCCGACAATCGGGGTCAGCAGGTAGGTGGTGACCACGCCAATGCCAATGCCTACTGGCCTCTTGAGCGCGATCATGAAGTCCTTGAGGGTCAAGGATGCGCCCATGCCCAGCATGATGATCATCATCATCACGCCCAGCAATTTGGTTTCAAATTCGGTGACCATATCAAACTCCGCTGTAGCGCTCAGGCGCGGTTGAATTCATTTTTGACTTCGGCTTTCAGGTCCTTGCGCAGCACCTTGCCAATCGGGGACTTGGGCAACTCATCGCGCAGCACCACCGAGCTGGGACGCTTGTACGCGGCCAAGTGTTGCTTGCAGTGCGCGATGACGTCTTCGGTGGTCAGTTGACCAGCATGGTCGGGGTTGGGCACCACATAAGCACGCACCGCCTCACCCGTGCGCTCGTCGGGCGTGCCGACCACGGCCACCTCGAGCACGGCGTGCATCTGGGCGATCACATCCTCCACCTCGTTCGGGTAGACGTTGAAGCCCGACACCAACACCATGTCTTTTTTGCGGTCCACGATGCGGAAAAAGCCCTCGGCATCCATCACACCGATGTCGCCGGTGGCAAACCAACCGTCCCGCATGACATTGGCGGTTTCGGCCTCGTTTTGCCAATAGCCTTGCATCACCTGAGGGCCGCACACCCATATCTCACCGGGCTCGCCCACGGGCACGTCTTGACCGGTCTCAGACACCAAGCGCACATCGGTTCCCGGTGCTGGAATGCCAATGCTGCCCAACCGGGGCTCACCACTCAATGGGTTGAAACTCACCACGGGCGAGGTCTCGGTCAGGCCGTAACCTTCGGCGATGGGGGTACCGGTGACTTCGCGCCAACGCTGCGCCACAGCACTGTGCAAAGCGGTACCGCCTGCGATAGAGGCTTTGAGGTGCTTGGGCGGATAGGCCAAAAACCACTCTTCATTGAGCAAGCCATTGAACAAGGTGTTCACGCCCGTCATCCAAGTGAGTGGGTAGTTTTCGACGGCACGTTGGAGGTTTTGAACAGGGCGTGGGCTGGGCACCAAAATGTTGTGCGCACCGATGGACAAGAAGCCCAACAAGTTGGCCGTGAACGCGAAGATGTGGTACATGGGAAGCGCCGTCAGGACGCACTCTTTGCCAGGGCTCATGTGGGTCGCACCCATGGCCAACATCTGCTGCACATTGCTGAGCAAATTGCCGTGGCTGATCATCGCCCCCTTGCTCACACCTGTGGTGCCACCGGTGTATTGCAGCAAAGCCAAGTCGTGGGGCTGCAAGTATTGCCAATAACTTTTGGCCGGCTGCTGTGCCAGGGTGGCGCTGCCCAAAGCCAAGGCGGTCTGCAAGCGCACATGCGGAACCGTCACGGGTGGCAACACCTTGCTCCAGACCTTTTGCACGCCCCGGATGATGCCGCGCGGAATGGCCGGGAAGAATTCAGGTACGCCCGCCAACACAATATGCTGCACGCCGGTTTGCGACAGAACCTCGGGCAGCTTATCGGCAAACATGTCGACCACCACCAAGGCCTTGGCTTGGCAGTTGTTGAACTGGTGGACCATCTCATTGACGGTGTAGAGCGGGTTGGTGTTGACCAACACGCAACCGGCCTTGAGCACGCCAAAGGCCGCCACCGGAAAGGACAGGCTGTTGGGCAGCTGAACCGCCACACGGTCGCCACGAGCCAAGCCCAGGGTCCCGCGCAAATAGCCTGCAAACGCATCCGACAAAGCATCGACTTGCGCAAAACTCAAACTGCCATTCATGCCATTGGGCACCACGCAGGTGAAAGCTGCCTTGGCCTCGCTGTCGCGCGCCCATCGGGTGCAGTGGTCGTGAATAAAGTGCGCCAAATTGTGGTGAGTGCTGGCGGGCAAATCGGGGGCAATGCCCACCTGCGGGTAAACCGCGGACCACGGACGATGCGCGCTTGCGCTGTCGGGGTTGATGTTCATGGAACTCCTTGAATAGACTCAATACACCCTGATGTGCACTTTGGACAGGCCACACACCGAGTCTTGTTTAGATGCTCATTTTGCGTCGCAAGCGCAGTTTGAAATGAGTCAATATTATGAAAGGAATTATTTATAGAAAAATCAATGAAGTAGACCAAAAGTACCGGTATTTTCCCTAGGCAAAAACCTTGTTTAAGAAGGCTTGATTTCCTCATGGGCCGCATTGGGCAGCCAACTCAAAATCAGGCAAGTGGTCACCGAAAAGCCTGCCAACAACAGCAAAGATTGACCAAAGCCCATGGCTTTGATTACAGGGCCCAAAGCCCAGACAGACAAGGAGCTCACGCCAAACGAAACACCCAGCCGCATGCCAGATACGCGCGAACGCAAGCGATCGTCGACATAACGGGCAATCATGTAATCGGTGAAAGGAATGGCGCCAAAAATGAACACCATCACGCCCGTCAATGCGACAAACAACCACCAGCCTTGCGCTTGGGACGCCAAGACCAACATGGGAATCTGCGCCAACACCATGAAAAGGAAAAAAGGTTTCAAGGCAAATCGGTTGATCAAGTGACCCACGATCAACTGAGCCAACGAAGCGACGGCGTACACCACTGCCAACAACAGACCCAAGGCAGCAGGATCTTCCATCACCCCCACAAAACGCTCGGCCAACAGCAAACCATTGCCATTGGTGGTGAAGTTAAACAGCACGCTGCTGGTCACCGCGGCTGCTGTCATCACCACCAGCGCACGCGCCAGCAGGGGTGCGGGCAATCTCACCTGGGCACCGCCCTTGCGCTTGGCGGGGGAAGATGCCTCTTTCGGGCAATTCAAAGCGAACAAGCAGCCGCACAAAAGAGCGCCCACACCGGGCACCACAAAAGCTGCACGCCAACCGAACCACTGGATCAAAAAGCCCGTGAGCAAAGCTGCCACGGCCACACCCAAATTACCCGCCAGACCATTGAAGCCAATCGTCGTACCTGGATTGGCGGAGCGTTCAAGCAGCATCGGTATGCCCACCGGGTGGTAGATGGATGCAAACAAACCCACCAAGGTCAAAGTGACGGCCAACTGCCAAGGTGCCTGCGCGAAAGCCGTGAGGATAGCGGCTGCACCAATGCCAAAAAAGAAAATCAGCATCATGCTGCGGCGGCCCCACAAATCGCCCAAGCGACCGGCAGGCAAAGAGCCCAGACCGAACATGAAGAAAGCCCCCGCACCGTAAGGCATCAGGTCTTGCCATTGGGCCAAGCCCATGTCGGCCGCGATGGTGCTGACCGCCGCCGCAAAAATCAGCAAGAACAAATGGTCCAGCGCGTGCGCGATATTGAGCAAGCCTCGCACCATGCGAGGGTGGTCAGCTGGTTGTTCGGGCACAGGGGCCGCAGAAGAGGTCAAGGTCGTCATGGTCGTTTTGCGCTTTCGACTGTCAGCATTCAGGTCCGCTGGTGGTCATCCCGGTCAACAGGCTATAACACTGTGCATCCAAGGCCGCTTGCACGCTGTCGCTTTGGTCACAGCGGAGGCTCAAACTGCGCGCATCACAAGGGCGCGTTGGCTGGGGCTTTGCGGTCCCAAATGTGCGCACGCCAGTACACCGCCATGGCCCCGGTCAGCAGCAGACCCAAGGCCGAATACACACCCGCTGTGGTGGTATAGCCCCAGCGGTCAATCAGTGGTCCCGACAGCAGCAAACCCAAAGGCAAGCCCCAGACGGCCAGCATGCGCATCCCCATGACACGGCCCCGGTAAGCGGGTTCTGTGGCGCGCAGCATGACGGCCGCCAACGGAGTCATGCTCAGACTTTGCGCCAGGCCGGCCAACCACAGCAAAGCCATGCCCACACCCAACTGTGTGCTGAAGGCAAACAGCAGATCAACCACAAACCATACCGCCCCGGCCAGCACCATGGTTTGCGCAGCACGAAACGCAAAGCGGTGCGAACTCAGCACCACCGAACCCACCAAGCCCCCAAAGGCAAAGCTGGCGCCCAGCCACCCCAAGCCCGTCTGGTCGGTCTGGTAAATGTTTTTGGCCACGTAGGGCAGCAAGCCTAATGAAAAGGGAAAGGCCAGCAGGTTGACCAAAAACGCCAGCACCATGGCCGCCAACAGCACAGGGCGGGTCCACACGTAGCCAAAAGCCAGCTGCAAATCGCGCACGGGCGACACGCGCACGGTGTCATGGGCTGGGACAGGCACCTCCGACACCCCGCGAGACAGCACAAAGCTGAGCGTGTAAAGCGCGGTGATCAGCGCATAAGCCCAGGTCATGCCCAGCCACGCAACCACACCCGCACCCGCCAGGGCACCGGCGATGCGGGCCGAATCCGAGGTAATGCGCGAAATGCCCAGCGTGCCCAACAAATGCCGGGGCGGCAGGGTCTGCGCGATCAAGGCGTTGCGCATCATCATGTCCGAGGGGCGCACCAGGCCTGCCAAAGCGGCCATCAACAGCACCACCAGCGGCGTGAGAACTTGCATCCAGGCCAGCATCATGAAGGTGGCCGCCAGCGCCGCATAGAGGGCACGCGACAGGACCAGCATGCGGCAGTAACCCAATCGGTCGCCCACCACACCAAACAGGGGCGAGACCAAAGAGCCCAGGTACTGCAAGGCACCAAAAACCACCAGCATCATGACCGAGCCCGACTCGACCAAGATAAACCAGCCCAGCACGATGGACTCCATCTCGAAGGCCCAAGAAGTGGCCAAATCGGCCGGCCACTGAAATCGAAAGCTCCGAACCCGGAACGGGTCGCGCCAGTGCATGGCGGGCGGGGATGAGGCGGGGGCAGCTGAATCGCTCAACGAGGTGGCCTTGTGCCCTGCGTCAAACGATGCAAGACCTCAAGCGGGTATGGGCTGCAGGTCATGCTTGGGCGGAGATCAGTCTTGCCCAACCCGAGAAGGCGGCTGGGAGGGCTCGCCGTTTTGCAGTCCCGCTTGTGGCTTTGCAGGCTCGGCCACGAAACACATCTTCTCCCCATCCCAGCGCTGGCCGCACCAGCACACGCCCTCGGAATTGATGATGCAAGTACCGGTGCCGCAGCAACGTGGATCGTCTGACATGGGTCTGCTCCTGAAAATCAGGCCCTCACAGGCCTGCTGTCGCCTTGGCTTTTTCGCAGGCCATCAAGATGCGCTCGGGCGTGGCCGGAGCGTCCATGTACACCACGGCTTTGTGGTCAGCACTGGCTGCCACCGCATCGCGCAAAGCGAAGAAGGCCGACAAACCCAGCATCAAAGGCGGCTCGCCCGTGGCCTTGCTGTTGAAAGGCGTGGGTTTGAGGTTGGCGTTGTCGAACAAAGTGACGTTGAAGTGTTCTGGGATGTCGCCCGCCACCGGAATTTTGTAGGTGCTGGGGCCGTGCGTGAGCAGCTTGCCCTTCTTGTCCCAAATGCACTCTTCCATGGTGAGCCAGCCCATGCCTTGCACATAAGCGCCTTCGATCTGGCCTTTGTCCAGCGCCGGGTTGATGCTGCGGCCCACGTCGTGCACGATGTCTACCGCCTTGAGCCACCACTCGCCAGTGCGGGTATCGATTTCCACTTCGCTCACGGCCGCGCCGTAGCAGTAGTAATAGAAAGCACGGCCGTTCAGGGTCGCAAAGTCGTATTTGATTTCGGGTGTCATGTAAAAGCCGGTGACCGACAAGCCCACACGTTCCATATACGCTTGCTTGGTCACGTCGGCCCACTTGACGGACTTGCCGCCGCCGTGCAGCTCATTGTTCGAAAAGCTCACCTCTTCGGCGGCGCAGCTCAACATGCGGGCCGCCACGGGTTTGAGGCGCTCACGCATTTGCGCGGTGGCGTTCATGATGGCCGCGCCGTTGATGTCGGCACCACTCGATGCCGAGGTGGCTGAAGCGTTGGGGACTTTTTGCGAATCGGTGGCGGTGATGCGCACATGGTCCACACTGATGCCCAAACCATCGGCACACACCTGTGCCATCTTGGTGTTGAGGCCTTGGCCCATTTCGGTTCCGCCGTGGTTGCAGCTGACAGAACCATCCATATAGACCACCAGCAATGCGCCGCCCTGGTTCAGGTGCGTGGCGGTGAAACTGATGCCAAACTTGAGAGGCACCAGCGCCATGCCACGCTTGCGGGTTTTGCTCTTGGCGTTGAAGGCGTGAATCTGAGCGCGGCGCTCGGCGTAGTTGGATTCGTGCTCCACCTGATCGATCACTTTGTCACACACCCAGTCTTCAATCAACTGGTTGTACTGGGTGGTCATGGTGTCGGGTGTGCCACTGATGGCCGGGTCTTTGTACAGATTGAGCTTGCGCACTTCCAAAGGGTCTTTGCCCAAAGTCATCGCGATCTCATCCATCACCGTCTCGATGCCGAACATGCCTTGTGGGCCACCAAAACCGCGGAAAGCGGTGGCGCTTTGCGTGTTGGTTTTGCAGCGGTGGCTGACCAGCTTGAGCGCGGGCAGGTGGTAGGTGTTGTCGATGTGCAAGCAAGCACGGTCGTTCACCGGGCCGGAGTAATCGGTGCTGTAGCCGCAGCGCGACATGAGCGTGATGTTGGCGCCCAGCACGCGACCGTTGTCGTCAAAACCCACTTCGTAATCGATACGGAAATCGTGACGCTTGCCGGTGATGGTCATGTCGTCGTCGCGGTTCACGCGCAGCTTGACGGGCTTTTGCAGCTTGTGCGCAGCCAAGGCAGCGCTTTGGCTGAAGATGCTGGCGTTGCCTTCTTTGCCACCAAAGCCGCCACCCATGCGGCGGCAAATCACCTCCACATCGTTGGTGTGGAGGTTCAGGGCGTGCGCTGCTTCGCGCTGGTTGCCATCGGGGTGTTGGGTCGACACATACAGCGTCAGCTGCCCGTCTTCCTTGGGCACGGCGTAGGTGATCTGGCCTTCCAGGTAAAACTGCTCTTGCTGGCCGGTGTTGGTACTGCCTTTGATCTTGTGCGGTGCGTTGGCTATTGCCCCTGCGGCGTCACCACGGGTGATGCCTTTGGGCGGCATGATGAAACTGCTCGCCGCCATGGCCTCTTCGATCGTCAAGATGGGCGTGAGTTCTTTGACCAGCACTTTGGCTTTTTTGGCGGCTTCGCGGGCATAGAGCATCTCGCGTGCCACGACCACGGCCACGGCCTGGCCAACAAACTCGACCTTGCCTGCAGCGAGGAAAGGGTCGTCGTGGATGATGGGGCCACAGTTGTTTTCGCCGGGAATGTCTTTGGCGGTGTAGACCGCGACGACGCCATGCTCCTTGATGATGGCTGCGCGGTCAATGCCGTCGCCAATCAACTCGCCATGCGCCACGGGCGACAAGATGAGTGCGGCATACAGAGTGCCTGCATGCTCAGGGATGTCGTCGATGTAAGTGGCCGAACCCGTGACGTGCAGGTGCGCGGACTCGTGAAAGATGTCTTTGCCTTGCTGAACCTCAGAAGCGGGCAACAGGTTTTTGATGGGGGTAGGAGCGTTCATTCAGGCCACCTCTTTCTGTTCTTCGATGAATTCAAGCACCAGGTTGCGGGCGACCAAGGCGCGGTAGGCCCAAGTGGCACGCAGACCATCGCGGGCGGTAAAGCTGGCGGCAATCGCAGCGTCCAGATCGGCCGACTTCACATCGGCAGGTGCACGGCCTTCCAGCACGGCTTCGAGCTTGGGGGCACGGCAAGGCGATGGTGCCAGGCCGTTGTAAGCCAGCTTCACGCCATAGAGTTGGCCGCCTTTCAGCGTGTAGCTGATCGCGGCGCAGGTGGCCGAAATGTCTTGCTCAAAACGCTTGCTCACCTTGTGGGCACGGAACACCTGGCCTGCAACGGGCTTGGGCAACTCCACGGCTTCGATGAACTCCCCGGGCTCCATCACGTTTTTCTTCATGCCGGTGTAGAAGTTGTCCAGCAGCACCTTGCGCGTCTTGTCGCCCCGGCGCAGCACCAAGCTGGCACCGAGCGCCATCAGGCAAGGCATGGTGTCGCCAATCGGCGAGCCGTTGGCGATGTTGCCCGCCAGCGTGGCAGTCGACCTGATGGGGGGCGATCCAAAGCGGCGCAGCACTTCGGTGAAGTCGGGGTAAGCCTGGGCCACCAGTGCTTCGACTTGCGTGAGCGACACCGCCGCGCCAATGCGCCAGGCACTGGCGGTCTCGGTCACTTGGCGCAGTTCTTTGACGTTGCCCAGATACATGATGTGCTCGGGGCGGCTGAACTGCTTGTTGACCTGCAGACCGATTTCGGTGCTGCCTGCCAAGAGTGTGGTGCCAGGGTTCTTGACCAGGTAGTCGGCCACTTCGGCGAGGGTCGCGGGCGAGACGAATTCGTTGCCTTTGCGGGTGCGCACCACAGGCTGCACGATGATGTCGCCGTCCAGGCTCAGCGTGGGCACGCCGGCGCGCTTGATTTCTTTCAGCAAAGGC
The DNA here is from genome assembly GCF_943326455.1 of Limnohabitans sp. Rim8. Classification (NCBI taxonomy): domain Bacteria; kingdom Pseudomonadati; phylum Pseudomonadota; class Betaproteobacteria; order Burkholderiales; family Comamonadaceae; genus Limnohabitans; species Limnohabitans sp. Rim8. The sequence goes on along the minus strand of NZ_CALPTI020000018.1, from coordinate 31,010 downwards.
ACATCGGCGCTGTCGTCCAACTTCAAGGCCTCGGGCTTGGCGCAGGCTTGGGTGGCCGAATCGATGATCGGCTTGTAGCCCGTGCAGCGGCACAGATTGCCACTCAGCGAATCGGTGATTTGCTGGCGATTGGGCATGGGCAAAACCTGCACCAGGTTCACCAAGCTCATCACAATGCCCGGCGTGCAAAAGCCGCACTGCGAACCGTGGCACTTGATCATTTCTGCCTGCACCGGGTGCAGCGTGCCATCCGCTTTTTTCAGACTCTCAACGGTCTTGACCGATTTGCCGTCCAGCGAAGGCAGCAGCTGAATACAAGCGTTCGTGGCCACATAGTCCACGCCCGTGCCCGCGGCGTTGAGCTCACCCACCATCACCACACAAGCGCCGCAATCGCCTTCCGCGCAGCCCTCCTTGGTGCCTGTGCGGTGCAGCTCTTCGCGCAGGTAGTCGAGAACAGTGGTGGTGCGGCGCTCGCCCTGGGCTTCGACGATACGGCCGTCGAGCACAAAGCGCACGGTGTTGGTGACTTGGGTCATAGTTTCAGGGGGTGGGTAATCGGTAAAGCCTGATTTTAGAGAGGGAAAACCCGCTGTGGGCTGCTTTTTCGACGAGAACGGGCAAATACGCCCATTTACAACGAGGCCGCATCCCCATTGGGGCAGCTGTTGGGTACTTTGGCATCCACACCGTTGCGGTACCTCCACGGGGCCATGGCATTCGCGGCCCACAACCCCCTTCGGGCTGCTTGAGCCTGTCCGTGGGCTGCAGCATAGTCTTGGCGCTGCCGAAGATCGATCTCACATTGAAACGCCTCGTAGTACCAAGCCGCGCCCTCTTGGACCATCTTCAGGTTGACGTGGCTGCAGTCGGTCTTGAAAACGGTGCCCACCACTCTGCCATAACGGTCTTTTTCTTCGTAAGCGACGGTGACGGTCTGGTCCCAGACCATCGCCGCCAAATCCTCACGCGACTGAGGACCATAGGCTTGGCCCAGCTCGGGGGCGTCGATGCTGGCGAGCCGAACGGATTCACCGCCCACGGTGATCGTGTCACCGTCGTGCACCGATGTGACCACGCCTGAAATGCGTTGGGTGCCAACGCTCACACCGCAATGCGTGTTGCCCGTTCCAGGCGCAAAACTCGCGCCCTCCCCACCGCCGCATGCCGACAGAGCCATCGCACAAATGAATATCAAAGTCCTCAACATGGCATCAGCTTAGCCGAGCGCGGCGTGAACGCAAAGACAAAAAGGGGGACCCAGCCCAATTGAAGTTGGCCCAGAGCCAGGCCCCAAAAAGTCCGATGTGCCAATGGATGGGCTTATGTTGACCGAGCGCCTAAACTGTGCCCATGCCCAACACTGATTACACCCCTTGGTATGTCTCACCCGAGAGCAAATGCAAACTCTCAGACTTTGACACCGCGCCCCCCACCGAAGGTCAACTCTCTGGCGACGAATTGGAGGAGCACTTGGCCGACATGGGCGAAAAGCTCGACAAACTGCAAAGCACCCTGCATGCAGCCAAGACCCGGGGCTTGTTGGTCGTTTTTCAGGGCATGGACACAGCGGGCAAGGACGGCGTGATCCGCAGCGTTTTCACCCACGTCAGCCCATTGGGCGTGCGGGCCGAGGCCTTTGGCGTGCCCACAGAGCTGGAAAGCCGCCATGACTTTTTGTGGCGCATCCATGCCAAAGCGCCTGCACGCGGCGAAATGGTGATTTTCAACCGCAGCCACTATGAAGATGTGCTGGTCACCCGTGTGCGGGGCATGATTGACGAGGAAACCTGCCAACAACGGTACGACAATATCCTGCACTTTGAGTCTTTGCTGCACAACGCGGGCATCAGCGTTTTGAAGTGCTATTTGCACATTTCCAAATCCGAGCAAAAGAAACGCCTGCAAGCCCGGCTGGACGACCCGCGCAAACATTGGAAGCTGCAGCCTTCGGATTTTGAAGACCGCGAGTTGTGGCCCCAATTCACCCAAGCTTACGAAGATGCCCTGAGCGCCACCAGCACGCCCGAGTCCCCTTGGTACGTGGTGCCCGCCGACAGCAAGCCTTACCGAGACAGTTTCGTGGCCGGACTGATCGTGCAAACCCTGGAAAACATGCAACTGAAGCCCCCGAAGCCCAGTTTTGACCTGTCAAAAGTCAAACTTTGAATTCCTCTCTGGTCAACAGCATCGACAGGGGCGCATCACCGGGGACATGCCCCGATGGCTTTCAGGACCCGCGATAAGTCGAATAACTCCAAGGGCTGGCCAGCAGCGGCACATGGTAATGCTGATCCTCATGGGCCACGCCGAAGTCCAGAGACACGAGGTTCAGGAAATTGGGTTCAGGCAGTTCCACGCCTTTGGCCTTGAAGTAGTCGCTCACATTGAACACCAAACGGTAGGTGCCTTTGCGCAAGCTGGCGTGGTCGTAGAGCAAGCCGTCAGGGTTGCGACCGTCGTGGTTGAGGGTGAAGCTTTTGACCAACGTGGCTTGATCGCCCTGCGTGGTGTACAGGGCCACTTGCATCCCTGCAGCGGGGCAGCCGTGCATCGTGTCCAGAACGTGTGTGCTCAATCCCATGGTTTTGCTCGCTTGTCTTGAAAAGGGTCAAAAGGGTGGTTTTGGCAAGACTTTCATTTGCCCCAGAAACCGGTCGACTGAAGTGTATACAATTTTGCATTTGATGGCTATGATTGACGCCAACAGCATAAAAACACTTGGGTGTCGCCACCCAAAGGGACTGCGAGACATGGAAATTTCCACCACACACCACATCGTCGAATCGCTGACCCGTGCCATCGTGGAGCACCGGCTTTTGCCTGGCTCCAAACTGGCCGAGCAAAAACTGGCCGACCATTTTGGCGTGTCGCGCACGCTGGTTCGCCAAGCGCTGTTTCAGTTGTCGCAAAACCGCTTGATTCGCCTTGAGCCTGCTCGCGGTGCGTTTGTGGCGGCCCCCTCGGTCGAAGAAGCCCAACAGGTCTTTGCCGTGCGCCGCATGCTCGAGGCCGAAATGACCCGCGCATTTGTGCAACAGGTCACGCCCGAACAAATCGCCTCCCTCAAAGACCACATCAAGCAAGAGCGCGAAGCGGTGACGCAGGGAGACATCACAGGACGGACCGAGTTGCTGGGCGACTTTCATGTGCGCATGGCCGAATTGATGCACAACGATGTGCTGGCTCAGGTGCTGGGTGAATTGATCTCGCGCTGCGCACTGATCACGCTGATGTACCAGTCACGCAACGAAGCCGAACACTCCACAGACGAGCATGTGGCCATCGTGTCAGCGCTCGAGGCACAAGACTCTGACTTGGCCGTGCGCCTGATGCACGAACACCTGCTGCATGTTGAGGCCAGCCTGACCTTCGACCGCAAAGTCCCCACCCACGACATTTCTCTGGCCCTGGCCTGAACTTTTGGATTGAACGCCATGAGCACTTACGACAGCACCCTGCCCTACCCCCGCGACCTTCAGGGCTACGGCCGCCATGTGCCGCACGCCCAATGGCCCAGCGGCGCCCGCATCGCGGTGCAATTTGTCTTGAATTACGAAGAGGGTGGCGAAAACTCGGTGCTGCACGGTGATGCGGGCTCCGAGCAGTTTTTGTCCGAGATGTTCAACCCCGCGTCCTTCCCCGAGCGGCACATCAGCATGGAAGGTATCTACGAATACGGTTCACGGGCCGGTGTCTGGCGCATCTTGCGCGAGTTTGAAAAGCGCGGCCTGCCGCTCACTGTTTTTGGCGTGGCCACCGCGCTGCAAAAACACCCTGAATTGACCGCCGCCTTCCAGGAACTGGGCTACGACATCGCCTGCCACGGCCTCAAATGGATCCATTACCAAAATATCGATGAAGCCACCGAACGCGCCCACATGGCCGAGGCGATGGCCATCATTCAGAAGCTGACCGGTGAACGCTCTCTGGGCTGGTACACCGGGCGCGACAGCCCCAACACCCGCCGCTTGGTGGCCGACTTTGGCGGCTTTGAATACGACAGCGACTACTACGGTGACGACCTGCCGTTCTGGATGAAAGTGCGCAAAAGTGATGGCAGCGATGCACCGCAACTGATCGTGCCCTATACCCTCGACTGCAACGACATGCGCTTTGCTCTGCCCCAGGGTTATTCGCATGCCGACCCGTTCTTTCAGTACATGAAAGACACCTTTGACGCGCTGTATGCAGAAGGTGACCCGAGTGGTGACAACGCGCCCAAAATGATGAGCATCGGCATGCACTGCCGACTGCTCGGCCGCCCGGGACGCATCACGGCGCTGCAACGCTTTTTGGACCACATCCAGTCACACGACAAGGTGTGGGTGGCCAGACGCATTGACATCGCACGGCACTGGAAAGCCACTCACCCCTACCAGGATTGAACATGCCCTTGACCTTGGAACAACTCAACCACGCATCCGCAGCACAGGCGGCGCAGATGCTCGACGGCTTGTACGAGCATTCGCCCTGGATTGCCGAGCGGGCGCTGAACGAACGCCCCTTCGCATCGCTGGCCCACCTCAAGCACGCCATGTGTGAAGTGCTGGCACACGCTGGACGCGACGCGCAGCTGGGCCTGATCCGCGCTCACCCGGAATTGGCGGGCAAGGCCATGGTCAGCAAGTCGCTCACGGCCGAATCGACGAACGAGCAAACCAAGGCGGGCCTGACCGACTGCACGCCCGAAGAGTTCGCCAAAATTCAAAAGCTCAACGCCGACTACAACACCAAGTTTGGCTGGCCCTTCATTTTGGCCGTGCGCGGTCCGCGGGGCTTAGGCTTGAGCAAAAAACAGATCATCGATGCCTTTGAACGCCGTCTGTTCGGCCATCCCGACATGGAGTTGCAAGAGTGCCTGCGCAACATCCACCGCATCGCCGAAATCCGCCTGAACGACAAGTTTGGCGTAGAGCCCACACTGGGCCACAGGGTCTGGGACTGGCAAGAACAACTCGCGCAACACTCCGACCCCGGCTTTGCCGAGTTGGGCCAACTCACCGTGACTTACCTGACCGACGCGCACCGCGCCTGCGCCCAGCGGATCACACAAAACATGCGCGACTGCGGCTTTGACGAGGTCTACACCGACGCCGTGGGCAACGTGGTGGGCCGCTACCACCCGGCCACCGCAGGCGGCAAATACTTGATGACGGGCAGCCACTACGACACTGTGCGCAACGGCGGCAAGTACGACGGGCGCCTGGGCATTTTTGTGCCCATGGCCTGTGTGCAGCAGTTGCACCAGCATGGCAAGCGCTTGCCCTTTGGCGTCGAGGTCGTCGCTTTTGCAGAAGAAGAAGGCCAGCGCTATAAAGCTACATTCCTCGGCTCGGGCGCGCTCATTGGCCAGTTCAACCCCGCTTGGTTGGACCAGCAAGATGCCGACGGCATCACCATGCGTGCGGCCATGCAACACGCGGGCTTGAACATCGACGACATCCCCAAAATCCAGCGCGACCCGGCGCAGTATTTGGGCTTTATCGAAGTGCACATCGAACAAGGCCCGGTGCTCAACGAAGTGAACATCCCGCTCGGCGTGGTCACCTCTATCAACGGCGGCGTGCGCTACCAGTGCGAGATGATCGGCACCGCCAGCCATGCGGGCACCACGCCCATGAACCGCCGCCGTGATGCGGCCTGCGCCGTGGCAGAACTGGCGCTTTACATGGAGCAACGCGCGACCCAAGACGGTGACAGCGTCGCCACCATAGGGCAGCTGCAAGTACCCAACGGCTCCATCAACGTGGTGCCCGGCCGCTGCCTCTTCAGCCTGGACATGCGCGCCCCCACAGACGCGCAGCGCGACGCGCTGGTCGCCGACATCTTGGCGCAAATGCACGCCATTGCCGAGCGCCGTGGCGTGCGCGTGAAAGCGGAGCTGACCATGAGCGCCGCAGCCGCCCCCAGCGCCCCCGAATGGCAAGCCCGTTGGGAACGTGCGGTGATTGCCTTGGGCGTGCCGCTGTTCAAGTTGCCCAGCGGCGCTGGCCACGACGCGATGAAGCTGCACGAAGTCATGCCGCAAGCCATGCTGTTTGTGCGCGGCGAAAACGGGGGCATCAGCCACAACCCACGCGAATCGACCACCAGCGACGACATGCAACTGTGTGTCGACGCCTTCACCCATGTTTTGAACCAACTCTCTCAGGAACTGTCATGAGCGTTACCGCCCAACAATACCAACAACTCGACGCCTGGATCGACGCGCACTTTGACGAGCAGGTCAAGTTCATGCAAGCGCTGGTGCAAGTGCCCACCGACACCCCACCCGGCAACAACGCACCCCACGCCGAGCGCACCGCCGAGCTGCTGGCCCCCATGGGCTTTGTCGCAGAAAAGCACCCAGTGCCCGCCTCCGAAGTCAAAGCCTACGGCCTGGAGTCGGTCACCAACCTGATCGTGCGCCGCCAATATGGCGAAGGCAAAACCATTGCCCTGAACGCCCATGGTGACGTGGTACCCCCCGGCGAAGGCTGGACCCACCCGCCCTACGGCGGCGAGATCCACAACGGCGCCATGTACGGCCGTGCCACTGCGGTGAGCAAGTGCGACTTTTCCACCTTCACATTTGCCACACGGGCACTCGAGTCATTGAAGGCTCCGCTCAAAGGCGGCGTGGAATTGCACTTCACTTATGACGAAGAGTTTGGCGGCGAAATGGGCCCCGGCTGGCTGCTGGCCAAGGGCCTGACCAAGCCTGACCTGATGATCGCGGCAGGCTTCAGCTACCAGGTGGTCACCGCGCACAACGGCTGCCTGCAGATGGAAGTCACCGTGCAAGGCGAGATGTCGCACGCCGCCATCCCTGACAGCGGCACCGACGCACTGCAAGGCGCGGTGCACATTCTGAACGCCCTGCTCGCGCTCAACACGCAATACCTGAAGGTCACGTCCAAGGTCGAGGGCATCAGCCACCCCTATCTGAACGTGGGCCTGATCGAAGGCGGCACCAACACCAACGTGGTGCCCGGCAAAGTCAGCTTCAAGCTCGACCGCCGCATGATCCCCGAAGAGAACCCGGCCGAAGTGGAGGCGTCCATCCGCCAAACCATTGCCGATGCGGCGGCCAGCTTCAAGCCCCCACGCGGTGGCCATGTGCTGAAAGTGGATGTGCGCCGCATGCTGCTGGCCAACGCCATGAAACCCCTGCCCGGCAATAAGCCACTGGTGGACGCGATTCAGAAACACGGCGGTGAGGTTTTTGGTGAGCCCATCCCCGCCATCGGCACACCGCTCTACACCGACGTGCGCCTGTACGTGGAGCGCGGCATCCCCGGCGTGATCTACGGCGCAGGCCCGCGCACTGTGCTCGAATCCAACGCCAAACGTGCCGACGAGCATGTGCAGCTCGATGACCTGCGCCGGGCGACCAAGGTGGTGGCGCGGACCTTGCTGGATTTGCTCAGCTGATATCTGACCTGGCAGGCCCCAACCGGGCCTGCTGACCAAACGGCTGCATCAATACACCGGCTGATGCTGCTTGAGGGTCGCCATCACATCGGCTGTCAGAACAAAACCTGCGCCATAGTTCGCGGCCAGTTCACCGCAACGCTTGGCAAACGCATCCACGCCTTGGCCATAGATGAACTGCAGCGCACCACCCGTCCATGCCGGAAAGCCGATGCCGAAGATCGAACCGATGTTGCCGTCGTGCACCGAGGTCAGCACGCCTTCTTGCAGGCAGCGGGCGGTCTCCACGGCTTGGCGGTACAGCAGACGGTCTTTGATGTCTTGCTGGCTGTAGGCCACATCCGCTTTTTCAAAGCGGGTTTTCAGTTCAGGCCACAGCACTTTCTTTTGGCCAGCGGGGTAGTCGTAAAAACCACCGCCTGCGGCGCGGCCGGGGCGTTTCAGTTCTTTGACCATGCGCTCGACCAGCAGTTCGCCGGGGGTGGCATGGTGGGTTTTCCCTTCTTTGGAGAAGTCTTCGCGGGTTTGGTCCAGCACATGGACTGACAGCGATAGCGCCGTTTCGTCCAACACCGCCAACGGCCCCACAGGCATGCCCACTTGCATGGCCAGGTTCTCGATCACGGGCGCGGGGATGCCCTCGCCCAGCATGGCCGCGCCTTCCATCACAAAGGTGCCAAAGGTGCGGCTGGTGTAAAAGCCACGCGAGTCGTTCACCACAATCGGCAACTTGCCCAGCGCCTGCACGTAGTCGTACGCACGCGCAATCGTCTCGTCGTCGGTTTGCGAGCCGCGAATGATCTCCACCAGCTGCATCTTGTCCACAGGGCTGAAGAAGTGGATGCCCACGAATTTCTCGGGCTTGGCGCTGGCCGTGGCCAGGCCGCTGATGGGCAAGGTAGAAGTGTTGCTGGCAAAGAAGCCACCTTCGGCCAACAAGGGCTCGGCCTCTTGCGTGACACGGGCTTTGAGTTCGCGGTTTTCAAACACGGCTTCGATGATCAGGTCGCAGCCCTTGAGGTCTGCGGCGCTGGCCGTGGGCTGGATGAGTGACAACAAGGCCGCTTGTTTGTCTGCCACCATGCGGCCTTTGTCCACACGCTGTTGGGTGAGCTTGTGGCTGTAGGCCTTGCCTTTTTCGGCGGCTTCCATACTCACGTCTTTGAGAACCGTGGCGATGCCCCGGTTGGCTTGTGAATACGCGATGCCCGAACCCATCATGCCCGCGCCCAAGATGCCCACTTTTTGGGGCTTGTAGCGCGGTGCAGCCTTGGGGCGGCTTTGGCCGCCCTTGATGCTGTTCATGTTGAAGAAGAAGGTGTTGATCATGTTGCGCGCCACCTGGCTGGTCATCAGGCCTGCGAGGTAACGGCTTTCGATGCGCATGGCGGTGTCAAAGTCCACCATCGCGCCTTCAACCATGGCGGCCAGCGCCGCTTCGGGCGCGGGGTAAAGGCCGCGTGTTTTTTGCTTGAGCACAGCCGGGGCCACACTCAGCATGCCCGCGATCTTGGGGTTGCTGGGCGTGCCGCCGGGCATTTTGTAGTCTTTGCGGTCCCACAGGTGTTGGGCCGCTTCGGGCTGGCCTTGGCTTGCCGCAATGTGCGCCAGAGCGCTTGGGCGCAACTGGTCGTCGCTGGCCACGATCTCGTGCACCAAGCCCAGTTTTTGCGCTTCTTCGGGGCCAAAGAGTTGGCTTTCCAGCACATAGGGCTGCGCCGCCAGGAGGCCCAGCTGGCGCGTCATTTTGGTGATGCCGCCGCCACCGGGGATCAAGCCCAGCGTGACTTCGGGCAGGCCAAACTGCGTTTTGGGGTTCGCGGTGGCGATTCGGTGGTGGCCGATCAGCGCCACTTCCCAGCCGCCACCCAGCGCCGTGCCATTGAGACAGCTGACCACCGGCACGCCCAGCGTCTCGATGGTACGAAAAGCTTTCTTGATGCCTTCGATCTCCACAAAGACACGCGGGCCGTCCGAGGCTTGCGAGCGCATGACCCCCTTGAGGTCGGCCCCTGCAAAAAAGGTGGACTTGGCCGAGGCCAAGATGACGCCCTTGATCTGGGCTTTGTCTTTGAGGACTTGCTCGGCCGCCTGGGCCAAGTCGGCCTGCCATTGCAGGCACATGGTGTTGACCGGCGAACCCTGCTCGTCAAAGGTGATGGTGGCGATGCCGTCCGCCAGTTCGTAGCGCAGTGTTTTCAAAATGATGGTGCTCATGGTGCTCTTTCCCCGGTCAAACGCGTTCAACGATGGTGGCAATGCCCATGCCACCGCCCACACACAAAGTGGCCAAGCCGTAGCGCAACTTGCGGCGGTGCAGCTCGTCGATCAGGATGCCCAAAATCATCGCGCCCGTGGCCCCCAGCGGGTGGCCCATGGCAATCGCGCCGCCGTTCACATTCACCTTGTCGTGCGGCACATGCATCTCTTGCATGAACTTCATCGGCACGGCGGCAAAAGCTTCGTTCACTTCGAACAAATCGATCTGGTCAATCGTGAGGCCCGCTTTGGCCAAGGCCTTGCGCGCAGCCGGCATCGGGCCGGTGAGCATGATGGTCGGGTCAGCCCCCGACAAAGCCACCGACACGATGCGGGCGCGGGGTGTCAGGCCATGCGTTTTGCCCGCGGCCTCAGAGCCGATCAGCACCGCCGCTGCGCCGTCCACGATGCCAGACGAGTTGCCCGCGTGGTGCACATGGTGGATGCGCTCGACCTGTGGGTAGCGCTGCAAGGCCACCGCGTCAAAGCCCATGGCGCCGAGTTGTTCAAACGAAGCCTTGAGGCCGCCCAGTGTTTCCACCGTGGTGCTGGGTTTGATGAATTCGTCTTGCGCCAGGATGACCTGGCCCAGCTTGTCTTTGACCGGCACGACCGAGCCATCGAAGTAACCCGCCGCACGCGCTGCCGTGGCGCGCTTTTGCGACTCGACCGCGAAGGCGTCCACATCGAGGCGTGTGAAGCCGCTCATGGTGGCAATCAGGTCGGCGCCAATGCCTTGCGGCACAAACAGCGTGGCGCTGTTGGTCTCGGGGTCTTGTGCCCAGGCCCCGCCGTCCGCACCAATCGGCACGCGGCTCATGCTCTCCAGGCCCCCGGCCACCACCAGGTCTTCCCAGCCGCTGCGCACCTTCATGGCGGCGGTGTTGACCGCCTCCAGGCCTGAGGCGCAAAAACGGTTGAGCTGCACACCCGAGCAGCGCCAGTCCCAACCGGCCGCCAGCGCCGCCACTTTGGGGATGACCGAGCCCTGCTCGCCAATCGGCGAGACCACGCCCATGACCACGTCGTCCACCGCAGCGGTGTCGAACTGGTTGCGGCTTTGCAGCTCACGCAACACGCCTGAGAGCAGGCTGATGGGTTTGACTTCGTGCAGGCTGCCGTCTTTTTTGCCTTTGCCACGCGGTGTGCGTATGGCGTCATAAACAAATGCTTCGCTCATGCTGTCTCCTGGGGGTCATCAGGGGGTTTGCCCTGTGTTGCGGGGGTTTTTAAACAGTATAGACTTTTACCAAGCAAACGCTTTGTATAAATCCTCCCTCTTCAGTCCAACAGGTGACACCCATGATCGAACGCACACTTTTCAACGCCGATCACGAAGCTTTTCGCGACAGCTTTCGCCGCTTCATGGACAAGGAAATAGCCCCCCACCACGACGCCTGGGAAGAGCAAGGTTATGTGGACCGCGCGGTGTGGGACAAAGCCGGTGAAAACGGCTTTTTGTGCATGACCTTGCCCGAGGCCTATGGCGGTTCAGACGCCGACAAGCTGTATTCGGTGGTGCAGATGGAGGAACTCTCACGCGCAGGCTTTTCGGGCATTGGCTACGGCCTGCACAGCGAGATCGTCGCCCCTTACATCCTGCATTACGGCACCGAGGCGCAAAAGCAAAAATACCTGCCCAAGCTGGCCAGTGGCGAGATGGTGGGCGCGATTGCCATGAGCGAACCGGCAGCAGGCTCCGACTTGCAGGGCGTCAAAACCACCGCCCTGTTACAGCCCGACGGCACTTACCTGATCAATGGCAGCAAGACCTTCATCACCAATGGCTGGCTCGCCGATTTGGTGATCTTGGTGGCCAAAACCGACCCGGCAGCAGGCGCCAAAGGCACCAGCTTGTTTTTGATCGAACGCGGCATGCCCGGCTTCGAAAAAGGCAAGCGCTTGAAGAAGCTGGGTCTCAAGGCACAAGACACCTCGGAGCTGTTTTTTGACAACGTCAAGGTCAGCACCGACCAGCTGCTGGGCGGCACGGCCATGCAAGGCAAGGGCTTCATTTGCCTGATGGAGCAGCTGCCTTGGGAACGCCTGCAAATCGCGATTGGTGGCATCGCTGCGGCGCAAGCGGCCATCGACTGGACGGTGCAGTACGTGAAGGACCGCAAGGTGTTTGGACAGGCGGTGGGCAATTACCAAAACACCCGCTACACCCTGGCCGAGTTGCAAACCGAGGTGCAGGTGGCGCGCGTGTTTGTGGACAAGTGCAGCGAACTGTTGCTGCAAGACAAGCTCGACACCGCCACGGCCAGCATGGCCAAGTACTGGTGCTCGGACCTGCAATGCAAGGTGATGGACGAGTGTGTGCAGCTGCACGGCGGCTACGGCTACATGTGGGAATACCCCATCACCCGCGCCTATGCCGACGCGCGCGTGCAACGCATCTATGGCGGCACCAACGAGATCATGAAAGAAGTGATCTCGCGCAGCATGGGTTTGGCAGGCCGCTGATCGCATGGTTGAGTTGGCTGAACCCAAACGCGCACGCGGTCGCCCGCGCAAAACTGAGGACGAGCGCGACGATGGCAACCGGCGTCAGGCGCTCATCTCGGCGGCGGCGCAGCTGTTCCACCGCAAGGGTTATGACGCCACCAGCACGCGCGAAATCGCAGCGCTGGTGGGCATGCAGCCGGGCTCGCCCTTCTACCACTTCGGCAACAAGCAAGACCTGCTGCTGGCGGTGATGGTAGAAGGAATGAAGCAAGCCAGCCAACGGCAAACAGCCGCTTTCGCGGGTCTGGCCGATGAATTGACCCCACGCGAACAACTTCGCGCCCTGATCCGCAACCAGTTCGATGTGCTGCTGGGGCCGGACAGCGATTTCATCCCGGTGATGCTCTACGAATGGCGCTCACTCAATGACGAGCAGCGCCAGACCATCACGCAAATCAAGGACGACTACGAAGCCGTCTGGACGCCTGTGCTGCAAACCCTGCATGGCAGCGGGCAACTGCAAGCGCCTGTGGGCTTGGCCCGACTGATGATCTTTGGCGCTTTGAATTGGGCAGTGCAGTGGTACCAGCCGCATGACCCCAAATTCAACACCACAGCTGCCAATCGTGCTTCCAAAGCAGCACCCCAAACAGCACGGAATAGCCTTCCACGCGCCTCGTTGGACGATTTGACCGAGGCCGCACTGGCCTTGTTTTTGAGAGCCCCTGCATGAACCCCGCCACACCTTACCAATCCGTCTTTGCACCCGATCTGCTGCGCGGACAAGTCATCCTGGTCACCGGTGGCGGCTCGGGCATTGGCCGCTGCACCGCGCACGAGCTGGCCAGTCTGGGCGCGCATGTGGTGCTGGTCGGTCGCAACCCCGACAAACTGACAGCCACCGCGCAAGAGATCGTGGGTGACGGTGGGCAAGCCAGTTGGCACAGCTGCGACATTCGGCGCGAGGACGATGTGAAAGCCATGGTCGCGCAGGTGGTGCAGCAACACGGCCGCATCCACGGCCTGGTCAACAACGCGGGCGGGCAATACATCTCGCCCCTGGCCAAGACCAGCGCCAAAGGCTGGCAAGCCGTCATCGACACCAACTTGACGGGCGGCTTTTTGGTGGCACGCGAGTGCTTCAACCAAAGCATGCAACAGCACGGCGGCGTGGTGGTCAACATCGTGGCCGACATGTGGGGCTCCATGCCCGGCATGGGCCACAGCGGCGCAGCGCGGGCGGGCATGGTCAGTTTTACAGAAACCGCCGCACTTGAATGGGCCGCACAAGGCGTGCGCGTCAACGCCGTGGCACCGGGTTACATCGCCAGCAGCGGCATGGACCACTACCCGCCCGAGGCTGGAGACATGCTGCGCGCCATGCGCAACACGGTGCCGCAAGGCCGCTTTGGCACCGAAGCCGAAACCTCGGCTGCGATTGTGTTTTTGTTGTCACCCGCCGCGAGCTTCATCAGCGGCTCCGTGCTGCGCGTGGATGGTGCCCGCCCCCAAATGCGCATGGGCTGGCAACAAAGTGTGGCCAAGCCCGATGTGCAAACACGCGACGCCGTCAAAGCCTTTGACGGCTTTCACCGCGCCGTCACACCCAAGGTATTCCAATGACGTTTGAATCCACCTGGAACCCGCACAGCCCCGTGGCACAAAAACGGCGCGAAGCGGCACTGGCCCGCCTGGCGCAGTGGCAAGTTTTGCAAGAGCGGGCCGCGCAGGCCTCGGCCCAATCGAAACCGGTGTTCGACAAACGCGGGCAGTTGCTGCCGCGTGAGCGCGTGGCCTTGCTGCTCGACCCCGGTGCGACCTTCTTGCCCCTGTGCGCTCTGGCAGGCTTCATGCAAGACACGCCCGACCCCACCAAGTCGGTGCCCGGCGGCGGGATGATCGCGGGCATTGGCTTCATCAACGGCGTGCGCTGCATGGTGGTGGCCAGCGACTCAGGCATCGAGGCCGGCGCCATTCAGGCACGCGGCCTGGAAAAGATTTTGCGCGTGCAAGAGTTGGCCCTCGAAAACAAGTTGCCTTTTGTGCACCTGGTCGAAAGCGCCGGAGCCAACCTGATGCAGTACAAGGTCGAGGGCTTTGTACTGGGCGGCAGTCTGTTCCGCAACTTGGCACGCCTGTCGGCGGCCGGCTTGCCGGTGCTCACGGTGCAACACGGCTCGGGTACCGCAGGTGGGGCTTACATGCCGGGCTTGAGTGACACGGTCATCATGGTGCGTGGCAGGTCGCGGGCTTTTCTGGCCGGGCCGCCTTTGCTCAAAGCCGCGACCGGTGAAGTGGCCAGCGAAGAAGAGTTGGGCGGCGCAGAGATGCACACCAGCGTGTCGGGCCTGGGCGAGTACCTGTGTGAAGACGACCGCCACGCGCTGGGCACGGCCCGCGATGTGGTGGCGCGTTGGGACTGGGCGGCGCACCAGGCACAGCGAGAGGCCAAGCCCCCGCGCTTTGACGCCGAAGATCTGCTGGGCCTGATGCCCGCCCACCACCGCGAACCGATCGACATGCGCGAAGTCATCTTGCGGCTGGTGGACGACTCGGATTTTCTGGAATTTAAACCGCTTGTCGGCGCGGCCACGGTGTGCACACAAGCCCGCATCGGCGGGCATGCGGTGGGCATCATCAGCAACAACGGCCCGATCGATGTGGCCGGGGCCAACAAGGCCACGCACTTCATCCAGTGGATGTGTCAGCTGGGTCATCCCATCATTTACCTGCAAAACACCACCGGCTACATGGTCGGCAAAGACAGCGAGCAAGGCGGCATGATCAAGCACGGCTCCAAAATGATCCAGGCTGTGACCAGCGCCACCGTGCCGCAAATCACCATCCAGTGCGGCGCCTCGTTTGGTGCGGGCAATTACGGCATGTGCGGCCGGGGGTATGCACCGCGCTTTTTGTTCAGCTGGCCGGGGGCCAAAACAGCGGTGATGGGCGGCGAGCAAGCCGCACGCACCATGCAGATCGTGGCAGTAGCCGGCATGGCCCGCAAAGGCATCACACCCGACCCCAACAAGATGCAGGCCCAGTTCGACAAGATCGTGGCCTTGTTTGAAGCGCAAGCCGATGCCTTCTACACCAGCGGCCTGGTGCTGGACGACGGCGTGATCGACCCGCGTGACACCCGCAGCGTGCTGAGCTTTTGCCTAGACACCTGCTTTGAAGCGACCGCCCGCCAACCCCGCGCCAGCACGTTTGGCGTGGCGCGCATGTGAAACAAGCCCAACGGAGACACACCATGCAATACACCCACGAACACCGCGAGATCCAGAACACGCTCAAGCGCTTCATCGAGGCCGAGATCAACCCCCATGTCGATGAGTGGGAAGCGGCCGAGATCTTTCCGGCGCACGAGGTTTTCAAGAAGATGGGGAACTTGGGTCTCTTGGGCCTGACCAAGCCCGAGGCCTATGGCGGTGCGGGTCTGGATTATTCCTACAGCGTGGCCATGGCCGAGGCGCTGGGGCACATCGATTGCGGCGGTATCCCCATGGCCATTGGCGTGCAAACCGACATGGCCACGCCTGCCTTGGCGCGTTTTGGCAGCGACGAATTGCGGGCGCAATTTTTGGCCCCGGCCATTGCGGGCGACATGGTGGGCTGCATTGGTGTGAGCGAGCCGGGCGCAGGCAGCGATGTGGCGGGCATCAAAACCGTGGCCCGCAAAGATGGTGACGACTACGTGATCAGTGGTCAAAAAATGTGGATCACCAACAGCCTGCAGGCCGACTGGATGTGCATGCTGGTCAACACGGGTGAAGGGCCGATCCATAAGAACAAAAGCTTGGTCATGGTGCCCATGCGCGAGAACGGCAAGTTGCTGCCCGGCATCGAGGTGGGCAAGAAGATCAAAAAAATTGGTATGAACAGCAGCGATACGGGCTTGATTTATTTTGACGAAGTGCGTGTGCCGCAGCGCTACCGCATCGGAGCCGAGGGCCAGGGTTTCATCTACCAGATGCAACAGTTCCAAGAAGAGCGCCTGTGGTGTGCCGCCAGCACGCTTCAGTCGCTCACCAACTGCATCCAGTGGACGGTGGAATGGGCGCAAGAGCGCAAGCTGTTTGGCAGCACCTTGGCCGACCAGCAGTGGGTGCAGTTCAAGCTGGCCGAACTCAAGGCCGACATCGAATGCCTGCGCGCCCTGACCTACCAGGCTTGCGAACATTACATCGCGGGCGAAGACGTGACCGAGTGGGCCACCATGGCCAAGCTCAAAGCAGGTCGTTTGAACCGCACCGTGCCCGACACCTGCTTGCAGTTCTGGGGCGGCATGGGCTTCACCTGGGAAAACAAAGTCTCGCGCATGTACCGCGATGGGCGTCTGGCCTCGATTGGCGGCGGCGCTGACGAGGTGATGCTGGGCATACTGGCCAAGATGATGGGCATTGCCAAGCGGCCGCAAAAATGAGCAGCGCTTTGTTGATCGAACGCCAGGGCGCGGTCGAGACCTGGACCCTGAACGATCCGGCCACACGCAACGCCTTGAGCAATGCCATCGTGGACGGCTTGCTGCAAGCCTGCAAGCGGGCCGTTCAAGACAGCTCGCTGCGCATCGTGGTGTTGACAGGCGCGGGGGGCGCTTTTTGCGCAGGCGGCAGTTTGGGTGGCTTTGCCAACCTGATCGGCCACCCCCTGCAAGCGGGCCAAACCGACCCGCTGCTGGCCATGAACCGAGGCTTTGGCGACCTGCTCCATGCCTTGAGCGCCCTGCCCCAGCTCTTGGTGTGCCGGGTGGACGGCGCGGCCATGGGCGGCGGCTTTGGCCTGGTGTGCTGCGCCGACCATGTGGTGGCCACAGCGCGTTCGGTGCTGGGCACACCCGAGGTCACGCTGGGCCTACCACCCGCACAGATTGCGCCTTTTGTATGGCAACGTCTGGGCGAAAGTGCTGCACGCCAATGTCTGTTGCAAGGCCTGAGCTACACCGCAGCGCAAGCGCTGCAAGTGGGCTTGGTGAACGAGGTGATCGAACAAGACACCGATGAAGCCCGGCAAAAAACGCTGACGCGCCTCATGCGTTCAGCACCCGGCGCGGTGGCCAGCACCAAACAACTGCTGCGGCAACTGCGCGGCCCGGTGCCCGATGTGCGCGATGCCGCAGCGCAGGCCTTTGCACACAGCTTGCGCAGCACCGAGGCTGCCCAAGGCTTGGCCGCGTTTGCACGCAAACAGCCCGCGCCCTGGACACATTCTGGCAAGGACACCGCATGACCGCCCCTTTGACCAACACCATCACCCGTCTGTTGATCGCCAACCGGGGCGAGATCGCCCGCCGGGTGATCCGCACAGCCCGCCACATGGGCATCCAGACGGTGGCGGTTTATTCCGACGCCGACCGCGACGCCTTGCATGTGCAAGAAGCCGACACCGCGTTCGCTTTGGGCGGCACCTTGTCGGCCGACTCGTATTTGCGCATCGACAAACTGCTGGCCGCCGCGCAGGCCACCGGGGCCGATGCGGTGCACCCGGGTTATGGCTTTTTGAGCGAAAACGCCGAGTTTGCGCAAGCGGTGATCGACGCAGGCCTGACCTGGGTCGGGCCACCGCCTGCAGCCATCCGCGAACTGGGCAGCAAATCGTCCGCCAAAGCGCTGGCACTGAAACATGGCGTGCCTTGTTTGCCGGGCTACTTTGGCGCGGACCAAAGCGATGCCACCTTGACCGCACAGGCTGAGCAATTGGGTTTGCCGCTGATGGTGAAAGCCGTGGCCGGCGGCGGCGGGCGCGGCATGCGCCTGGTGACCGACATGGCGCAACTGCTGCCCGCACTGCACAGCGCCCGCTCCGAAGCGCTGGCCGGTTTTGGCAACGGCGACTTGCTGATGGAGCGCGCCTTGCTGCGCCCCCGCCACATCGAGGTGCAAATCATGGCCGACACACAAGGCCACTGCATCCACTTGGGCGAGCGCGACTGCTCGGTGCAGCGGCGGCATCAAAAAATCATCGAAGAATCCCCCAGCCCGGCCGTGAGTGCTGCGCTGCGTGAGCAACTCGGGCAAGCGGCCATCGCGCTGGCGCAATCGGCGGGCTATGTGGGCGCGGGCACGGTGGAATTTTTGCTGGACGAGACGCCAACGAACCAGCAAGCAGACAAGCCCTTCTATTTGATGGAGATGAACACCCGCTTGCAGGTGGAGCACCCCGTCACCGAAATGCTGACGAGTCTGGACCTGGTCGAATGGCAGTTGCGCATCGCACGCGGCGAGTCTCTGCCCTTGGCGCAGGCCGATGTACACCTGCAAGGCCACGCCATCGAGGTGCGCTTGTGCGCCGAAGACGAACATTTCACGCCGCAAACTGGAACGGTGCAGGCCTTTGCAGCACCTGCAGATTTACGCTTTGACCATGCGCTACACGCGGGGATGGTGGTCACGCCGCACTACGATTCGATGCTGGGCAAGCTGATCGCTCACGCGCCCACCCGCGCGCAAGCCATAGACCGCCTGCGCAAGGGCTTGGACCAAACCGCCGTGCTAGGCCTGCCCACCAACCGTGCTTTTTTGGCCGCGTGCTTGAAGCACCCAGTGTTCCGTGCGGGCGAGGCCTTGATTCCCTTCTTGGCCGAGGCGGCCGATAACGTGCGCCACAGTCTGCAAGCCACGAGCGAAGCCCGCACCGTGGCCACGCTGGCTGTGTTGTATGCCAACCAAGCGCCTGCACACGCCATACCCAGTCCGTTCACGCGGCCGGTGCGCATGGGCATGGGTGCGGACACCTTCTCGCTGAACTTGCAGGAGCTGGGCCAGGGACAAGTGCGCATTCAAACAGGCCAGGCCACACACCAGGCCCACGTGACGCGCAGCGCTGAGACGCTGCACATCGACCTGAACGGCCAGCGCTGGCATGCCCGCATCGTGGCGTGCTGGGGCACAGCCTACGCTGTGCAGTGGCATGTGCAGCTGCATGGCCCCGAAAGCTTTGAGCTATGGCTGAGCGACCAAAGCCACAGCGCTCCCAACACAGGCGCCAGCACACAAGCCGCGCAGTCTTTGCGTGCGCCCTTCAACGGCAAGCTGATCGCGCTGCATGTGCAAGAAGGCCAAACAGTCAAACAAGGAGATGCCGTCCTGGTGATCGAATCCATGAAGCTCGAACACATCTTGTGCGCCCCACGCTATGCGTTGGTGCACAGCCTTTCGGCCAGCGTGGGCCAACAAGTGAGCCCCGGCCAAGTGCTGGTGCAATGGAAGGACGCTGCATGAACAAAGCTGGATTCACCAACGATTTCACCACCGAAGATCTGCAAAGCCTGCAGGCCACGGTGGAGCGCTTTGCCCGTCATGCCATCGCCCCGCATGTGCCCGCCTGGGAAGAAGCCGGTCAATTTGACCGTTCGCTTTACACCCAAGCCGCCGAGCTGGGCCTGCTGGGCCTGGGCTACCCCGAACACCTGGGCGGCACACCCGCTCCTTGGCGTGCGCGCAACCTGCTGTCGCAAAGCTTGGCCCGCTATGGCGGCAGCGGCGGCGTAATGGCCAGCCTGTTCTCGCTCAACATCGGCCTGCCCCCAGTCATGGCGCATGGCAACGCCGAATTGCAGGTCGAAGTGGTCCCCCCCGTGCTGCGCGGCGAGCGCATTGCTGCACTCGCCATCACTGAGCCAGGCGGCGGCTCCGACGTGGCCGGGCTGCGCACCACGGCGCGTGCCGATGGCGCGGACTATGTGATCGACGGCGAGAAAGTCTTCATCACCTCGGGCTTGCGCGCCGATTGGATCACGCTGGCCGTGCGGACTGATGTGGCCAGCAGGGGCGCCAGCGGCATTTCCATGGTCGTGGTGCCAGGTGATACACCCGGCATCTCACGCACGCGCCTGCACAAAATGGGCTGGCACAGCTCAGACACCGCTCAACTGCGCTTTGAGGGCGTGCGCGTGCCCCAGCGTTACCGCTTAGGCGAAGAAGGCGCAGGCTTCAAAATGATCATGGGCAACTTCAACGGCGAGCGCCTGGCCATGTCGGCCATGGCGCTGGGTTTTGCGCAGGCGTGCTTTGACGAAGCTCTGGCTTGGAGTCGCCAACGTCACACCTTTGGCGCTGCGTTGATCGAACGCCAAGCGGTCCGCCACAAACTGATGGACATGCAAATGCGCATTTCATCCACCCAGGCTTGGGTCGATGTCGTGACGCAGTCGGCCGATGCGGGCCAGACCGGTGCCGAGTGGGTGGCCCAGGTTTGCCTGCTCAAAAACCACGCCACCCAAACCCTGCAGCACTGCGCCGATGCCGCCGTGCAACTGTTGGGCGGTATGGGCTACATGCGCGGCACCGTGAGCGAGCGGGTGTACCGCGAAGTCAAGGTCATGATGATTGGCGGCGGGGCTGAAGACATCATGAAAGAGCTGGCGGCCAAGCAGCTGGGCATTTGAGACTTGGCTCAGACCACGCTCAAACGGTGCGAATCAGGCAAGTCTGGACTGGCCAGGGGGCAACTCGGAGCGAAACGCAAAAGCCATTTGCACCATGCCGGCCAGCAAACCCACCAGCACGCCCACTTGCACAGCCCGGTTGTACGAACCCATGGCATCGAACACCAGACCGCCCCCCAAAGCCCCCATGAAACTGCCCAGCTGGTGGCTCATGAAAGCGATGCCACCCAGCATGGCTTGCCAGCGCAGGCCAAAGGTTTCACCGATGTAGCCGGTGACCAAGGGTGCCACACCCAGCCACAAAAAACCCATGATGGCGGCGAACACCAGCGTGTTCTCAGGCGTTGGCACCGACAGAAAATACCAGGCCAGACCGAATGAGCGCAGCACATAAATGCTGCCCAACAGCAGCAGCTTGTTGTAACGTCCACCCGCCCAACCGAAAAACAAGCTGCCCAAGACGTTGAAGCCACCAATCATGCCCAGCGCTTGGGCGCTAAGCATCGGGTCCATGCCGCACAAATCAAGGTAGGACGGCAGATGTGTGGTCAAAAAAACCAGCTGCATGCCACACACAAAATAGGCCAGTGTCATCACCGCAAAAGGCGGGTGTTTCAAGGCAAACCGGGCCATGTCGAGGGCATTGTCTTTTTCGCCATGCGGTGAAGGCGGCACCGGCAAGGCGTCCACCCGTCCGGCATACCAGGCTGCAGGCAAGATGACCAGCGCCATGATGACGAAACCGCCCACGCCCACACGCCACCCATAGTCCTGCGACAGCAGCTGACCGATAGGCGCCGCCATCAAGGCACCCAAAGAACCTGCGGCGGACACGATGCCCAGCACCGTACTGCGCAAGGCAGGCGACACCGGTCTGGAGGCCACAGCCATGGCAATGGCAGATCCGTTGCAGGCCATGGCCGCACCAATGGCAAGACCAGCGCCCAAAATCACGCCCAGCAAGCCCTGGGCCAGGCACAGCAAAGTCATGCCCAAGATGTACAGCAAAGCACCGGTCATCATGAGGGGTCGGTACCCGATGCGCACAGCCAACGCCCCGGCAAAGGGCTGCAGAAATCCCCAGGCCAGGTTTTGCACCGCAATGGCCAATGTGAACTCGGACACTGAAATGCCGATGTCCTTGGTCAAGGCCGGCATGAACACACCCAGGCTTTGCCGCAAACCCATGCTGACCGACAACATCAGCGCAGCGCCGATCAGGATGGGCAAGCCCGGGCGCAGTGCGGTCAAGAGGTTCATGGTGTGCAGTCGGTTGTGCTTGAGCACAATCTAACCGCACAAGCTCAACACCACTGGCCTATTCGGGACAGGTCACCTGCAACACTCTGGGCTTGAGTCAAAATGTCGTGCAGCCAGAGCTTCTTGCTTTTGTAGTGATCGCGGTCACTGTCGCCATAACGCCCGTCGCCGTAACCCTGACAAGTAGACCTCATCCGGACAAAACCCATCTTTAACGTCAGTTTCGGCTTAATGTTTGCTAAGCAGTTCGCAAACGAACTCCCCGCACATTAGGGTTTTTTCTGATAGCGGCTCATCCTTTGGCCCCTTTTTTGACTCATAAAAAATCAGATAATTTAAGAAAAATACTCTCACAAAAGCTAAGCATGAAATCGCCCTTCAACTACAAACACTTGTATTACTTTTGGGTCGTGGCCAAGGAAGGAGGCATCACGCGGGCGGCCGACAAGCTCGACATGGCAGTGCAAACCGTGAGCGCGCAAGTGCGTGAATTGGAAAAATCGCTCGGTTATGCCTTGCTCAAGCCAGCAGGGCGTGGGCTGGTCTTGACCGATGCAGGCCTGGCTGCCATGCAACAGGCCGATCAAATTTTTCAGCTGGGTGAGGATCTGCCCTCGAAAGTGCGCGACGCCGTCAGCTCACCCACGGTGCGCTTGGCTGCTGGCATCTCGGATGGTTTGCCCAAACTGGTGGTACGCCAGTTGATGCAACCGGTCATGGGTGAGCCACACCTGCGCTTGTTGTGCCATGAAGGGGAGTTTGACGAATTGTTGGGTGATCTGGCGCTACACCGCTTGGATGTGGTGCTGTCGGACCGCCCGGCCCCCACCAATGCCAACCTCAAGCTTTACAACCATGCCTTGGGCTCATCGGCCGTGTCTTGGTATGGCAGCGCATCGCTGGTGAAAGCAGCGCGCAAAACATTCCCTGCCAGTCTGGCCGAAGTGCCCGTGCTGCTGCCCACCGAACACACCGCCGTGCGCACGCGCTTGGACCACTGGTTTGAACACCACGGCATTCGCCCGCGCATCGTGGGCGAGTTCGAAGACAGCGCCTTGCTCAAGACCTTTGGAGAAAGCGGCATGGGCGTGTTCCCGGCCGCCGAATGCATCCACGACGAATTGCTGGCGCACTACGCGGTGCAAAAACTTGGGGACTGCGAGGGCGTGAAGGAAAACTTCTATGCCATCGGCACCGAAAAGAAAGTGCAACACCCTCTGGTGCAACGTTTGCTGCTGGCCAGCACCCTCAGCGCCCATTGAAGGCTGGCCTTGGCATACCGGCCATTCCCGGTTGAAACTCCGGGAATGGCCCAAGGCCCTTATGGTTTGGACGAAGACGATGAGGAAGACGAACGCACGCTCAGCAGCATGGTGATCGCCAAAATCGTCACCACCACACCCAGCGAGATGCCCACCGGGATTTTGAAGACGTCGATCAGGCACATCTTGGTGCCAATGAAGACCAGAATGACCGCCAAACCGTAGTTCAGCAGGTGGAACTTGCTGGCCACAGCTGCCAGCAAAAAGTACATGGCGCGCAAACCCAATATAGCGAACACGTTGCTGGTCAACACGATGAAGGGGTCGGTCGTGATGGCGAAGATGGCGGGGATGGAGTCCACCGCAAAGATCACGTCGGTCAGAGCAATCAAGCAAATCACCATGAACAAAGGTGTCGCGATTTTCTGACCGTTTTCGATGGTCCAGAACTTTTCACCGTCGTAGTTTTTGCTGACGGGCAAGATCCTGCGCAACAACTTGAGCGCGGGGTTGTCGTCCAACGAAGGCTCTTGACCTGCTGCCCACCACATCTTCACGCCAGTGAGGATCAGGAAAGCACCAAACACATACAAGATCCAATGGAACTGCTGGAGCAACCAGCCACCTACCAAAATCATGATGGTCCGCAGTACGATGGCCCCGATGATGCCGATCATCAGAACGCGCTTTTGGAATTGCGAAGGTACGGCGAAATAGGTGAAGATCAGCAAGAAGACAAAGATATTGTCCACGGCCAGTGATTTTTCAATCAGGTAACCGGTCAGGAATTCCAGCGACTTGGTGTTGGCCAATTCGACCGAACCCGTGGTGTCCTTGATGGCCCACCAAAACAGGCCGTTGAACAAAAAGCTCAAGGCGATCCAGATCAGCGACCAATTGAGCGCTTCTTTAACGGCGATGTCGTGTGCGCCTTGCTTTTTCAACACCACAAAATCCACAAAGAGCGACGCCAACACAATGGCCACAAACGTTACCCACAGCCACAAGGGAGCCACGGTTTCCATAAACACCTTTCAGTTTGTTGTGATGACCCGTCCACACCACTGCCTCAGTTCACCAACTTTTGCGGGTCATGCAAGGGCTGAAGTCTAGGGCAGAAACTGAAATTAATGTCTGAATAAAATAGGTTTTTACTTCGGAAAAAAGGGAATATTAAACTGATTTTTGAATGACTCATGAACAGCATGCAATGGGCTGAATGCTTGCGCTTCGCTTTTGTCAAAAGCCATAAAAAAACCGCCAAAACCCATTAGGGTTTTGGCGGTTTCCAATCCGCTGAAGCGGTTTTTTTACTTCTTGTCTGAAAAGTAGCCGGATGTGACCTTCCAACGGCCATCGGTGATCTGAGACATGCGCGATGCATTGCTGCCCAGACGCTTGGTGGGGCCGAAGGTCATCTCGCCAGTTCCGAACATGTCAGGCGGGATCACCATGGTGTCCATGGCCTTGATGATGCTCTCGGTGGTCACGTTGGCACCGGATTTCTCAACCGCACGCAAGAACGAATCAATGGCGTTGTAACCATAGACCGAGAACACGGTCGGATCTTCGTTGAACTTGGTCTTGTACTTGTTGGCCCAGAAGCGGATGGGCTGTGCTGCCTCGTCCAGGTAGGGGTGCTGGGTCGACATGGTGGCGTAAAAGCCATTCATAGCGGGGCCGCCCAACTTGTGGATCAGGTCGGTGTAGGCCGCGCTTGAACCCAGGAAGGTGGGGTTAAAGCCCAAACGACGGGCCGTTGCAATGCCGCCAATGGTTTCGCGGATGATGGTGCCCATGACCACAAAGTCGCACTTGGACGAGGCCAGTTTTTGCATCTGCGAAGCAAAGTCGGTGGCGCCGCGCTTGTAGGTGGTGACTTCGGC
Organism: Limnohabitans sp. Rim8; assembly: GCF_943326455.1. Taxonomy (NCBI): domain Bacteria; kingdom Pseudomonadati; phylum Pseudomonadota; class Betaproteobacteria; order Burkholderiales; family Comamonadaceae; genus Limnohabitans; species Limnohabitans sp. Rim8. The sequence continues at coordinate 6,093 of NZ_CALPTI020000018.1, read as the reverse complement.
AAACTGCATGCCAATGGACTTCAAGCCTTCTTCGGCACCACGGAACACTTCCAGACCAAATTCATCGTCTTGGTGCATGGCGCAGATTTGTTTGGCGTTCTTTTCTTTCACCAAAATCGGCAAACCCAAGCGCATCTGGTCGTAGTAGGTGGCGGCAAACGAGTACTTGAGCTTGTGGAAGGGCTCGTACATTTCACGCGCGGCGGTGACGGGGAAGAAGTTGATCACGTTCTTCTGGAACTGCACCGGCATGGCGGCCATGTTTTGCGCCGTGCCAATGTGACCGATCATGGCAAAGATCTTGTCCTGGTTGACCAGTTTTTGCGCAGCCAGCACCGCGCGACGCGGGTCATAGGCAGAGTCTTCGACCAGCAACTTGAACTTGCGGCCGTTGATGCCGCCTTGCTCATTGGCTTCGTCCACGCGAAGCATCATGCCCAAACGCACTTGCTTGCCAAAGCCAGCCAGTGGGCCCGACAAATCCTGGATGGAGCCAAGCGTGATTTCGTTTTTGGACACGCCTTGCGTCTGGGCCATGGCCGCACCAGCGGTCAAGACCATCGCAGCGGCGACGAGGCTGAGTTTGATTTTCATAGTGCAGGTCTCCTGTTGTAGAAAAGGGTAAAGTGAATCAGCGGTACATCGCCTCGATTTGCGGCGCGTATTTTTTCTCGACCAATTTGCGCTTGAGCTTCATGGTCGGGGTCAGTTCTTCGTCTTCGGCGCTCAGCTGCGTATCAAGCAACCAGAATTTCTTGATCTGCTCGACGCGCGCGAATTTTTTGTTGACCCGATCCACTTCGGACTGGATCAGGTTTTGCACCTCGGCGCTGTGCGTGAGGCTGGCGTAATTGGAGAAAGGCACATCGTTGTCCTGTGCGTATTTCTCCACGTTCTCCTGGTCGATCATGACGATCACGGTCAGGTAGGGACGTTTGTCGCCAATGACCACCGCGTCTGTGACGTAGGGCGAAAATTTCAATTCGTTTTCCAACTCGCTGGGGGTGATATTTTTGCCGCCAGCCGTGATGATGATGTCTTTCATCCGGTCCGTGATGCGGAAAAACCCTTCCTCATCCACCACCCCCACATCACCCGTGTGCAGCCAGCCGTCAGCATCGATGGTCTCGGCGGTTTTTTCGGGCAGGTTCAGGTAGCCCATGAAAACGTTGGGACCACGCACCAAAATTTCACCGGTCACCGGGTCCAGTCGCATTTCGTTGTACTCAGCCGCCGGTCCAATCGACCCAGGCTTGATGCGGTCAGCAGGCACGCCCGTGGCGGCACCGCAAGTCTCGGTCATGCCCCAAACCTCCAGCATAGGCAAGCCCAATGCCAAGAACCAGCGCACCAGATCGGGCGAGATGGGCGCGGCACCCGTGACCAAAAAGCGAGCGCGGTGGATGCCAATCATCTTGCGCACGTTGTTCAGCGCCAGCATTCGGGCCACATGAAAGCGCAACTTCAAACTGCCTGGCACCGGTTTTTGCGCCAACACCAGATCGGCCACTTGGTGGCCCACGCCAATGGACCAAGCGTATGTGGCTTGCTGAAGCCCCCCGGCTTCCTTGAGCGCGATCATCACGCCAGAGTAGAACTTCTCCCAAACGCGAGGGACGGCGGTGAACACGGTGGGCGCGATTTCGCGCACGTTTTCAGGCACCGTCTCGGGGTTCTCCACAAAGTTGAGTTTGGCCCCGGTGTACATCGAAAAATATTCGCCCCCCATGCGCTCAGCGATGTGACACAGCGGCAAAAAGCACATGCACTCGTCACGCTCGTCGCGGGCAATCAAGGTGTTGTAACCGCGCACGGTGTAGACCAGCCCGTGGTGGCTGTGCATGCCGCCCTTGGGCTTGCCTGTGGTGCCTGAGGTGTACACCAAAATGGCCAGCTCTTCGGGTTTGCAGGCAGCGCTGCGCTGCTTGAGCATGTCGGGGTGTTGCTGGGCGTGTTCGCGGCCCAAGGCTTGCAGCTGCTTCAGGCTGATGACCATCGGGTCGTGGAAGTCACGCAGGCCGTCCATGTCGAACACAACTATCTTTTGCAGCAAGGGCAAGGTGTCACGCACGGCCAGGGCCTTGTCGAGCTGCTCGTCGTTTTCGACAAACAGCACGCGGGTGCCTGAGTCTTCGCACAGGTAATGCACCTGCTCAGCCGCATCGGTGGGGTAGATGCCGTTGGAAACACCACCGGCACTGAGAACGGCCAGATCGCACAGCACCCACTCGATGTTGGTGTTGGACAGGATGGAGGCGGTGTGCCGCGCCTCAAAGCCCAACGTCATCAGGCCGTGGCCGATCTCGCGCACGGCCAGGGCGGTCTGGTCCCATGTCCAACTGCGCCAGATACCCAGTTCTTTTTGGCGCATCCACACATTGGGGCCGCGTGCGGCCACCGCATTCCAAAAAATGGCGGGGATGGTCTCTCCTGCCATGACGACATTTTTTTGCGGCGCAATGCCGGAGGTGTCCCAGAGTTGGCTCATGTTTTATCTCCAGGTTTTCTTCTTTTTCCAGCGGCGGTCGGCGCGCACGCCCTCTTCCTTCATCCCCAAATAGAACTCCTTGATGTCCTCTTTTTCACGCAAACGGGCGCAGGTGTCTTCCATCACGATGCGGCCATTCTCCAACACGTAGCCATAGTCTGCAGCGTTCAACGCCATGTTGGCGTTTTGCTCGACCAGCAAAATGGTGGTGCCGCGCTCGCGGTTGATGCGCACCACGATTTCAAAAATCTCTTTGGTCAGCTTTGGGGACAGGCCCAAGCTGGGCTCGTCCAGCAAGATCAGGTCGGGGTTGGCCATCAGCGCCCGGCTGATCGCTAGCATTTGCTGCTGACCGCCCGATAACAAGCCCGCGTCTTGTGCAGCCCGCTCGCGCAGGATGGGGAAGTAGTTGTACACAGCTTCCATGTCGCGTGCCACGCCATCGCGGTCCTTGCGGGTGTAGGCGCCCATGAGCAAGTTGTCGCGGATGGACAGCAGCGGGAACACCTCGCGCCCTTCGGGCACATGCATCAGACCGCGTTGCACGATGATGGCTGGATCTTGCGCGGTGATGCTCTGGCCCTTGAACTCGATCGAGCCCTTGCGCGGGTCGATGATGCCACTGATGGTTTTCAAGATGGTGGTCTTGCCCGCGCCGTTGGAGCCGAGCACGGTGGCGATTTCGCCGCGCCGCACCTGCAGGCTCACGCCGCGAATCGCCTTGATTGGGCCATAGGCGCTCTCGACGTTGAGCAGCTTGAGCATGACCTTGTCATCAGCAGCCTCGGGCGCCAAATTCATAGTCTGTGTGGCTGCGCTCATGCGGCACCTCCGGGCACGTAGTTTTCACGGCGCAAGGCGGAAACATCGTCCACCGAGCCCAAATAGGCCTCGATGACGCCAGGGTCGCTTTGCACCTGGCTGGGGGAACCTGTGGCGAGTTCTTCGCCCTGACTCATGGCCAGCACGCGGTCAGACACTTTGGAGACCAAGCTCATGTCGTGCTCGACCATGAGCACGGTGATGCCCAGCTCATTTTTGATGTCCGAGATCCAGAACGCCATGTCGTCGGTTTCCTCGACGTTCAGGCCCGAAGAGGGTTCGTCCAGCAACAGCAACTTGGGCTCGGTGCACAGGGCGCGGGCCAGTTCGACCACTTTGCGCACACCATAAGGCAGGCCCGCTACCATAGAGTCGCGGTGGTGCTGCAGGTCCAGAAAATCGATGACCTCTTCGACCTTTTCACGTGCATGGATTTCGGCTGCGCGGGTCTTGGCGCTGAAAAACATCTCGCTCCACAAGCCGGTTTGGCGGTGCGTGTGACGGCCAATCAAAAGGTTTTGCAGCACGGTGGCGTGTTCGAACAACTCGATGTTCTGGAAGGTGCGGGCGATGCCCAGCCCCGCAATCTGGTGCGGCGGCTGTTCCGTCAGGCGCACCTTGCCCTGTGGCCCGGCGAAGTCGATCACACCCGTGGTGGGGGTGTAAATGCGGCTGATCAGGTTGAACACGGTGGTCTTGCCAGCCCCATTGGGGCCGATCAGGGTGAAGACTTCGCCGCGCTTGACGTCGAAGCTGACCTTGTTGACGGCCAGCACGCCACCAAATCGCACGCTCAGGTCTTGGGCGGATAAAAGGATGTCTGCGTTCATTTCAGGCGGTCCGACTTCTGGAATGATTTTTGGCGCTTGAACAGGCCACGGCGGTAAAACGGGAACAGCTGGAACCAGGTGCGCACCTTGAGCCAGCGGCCATACAGGCCCATGGGCTCAAACAGCACGAAGGCAATCAGCACCAAGCCGTAGACCGTGCCCTGTAAACCAGCGGCACCACCAATGGCGGCTGGTAAAAAGTCTTTGCCCATGGAAATCAGCTGCGGCATGACGATCAGGAAAATCGCACCCAAGAAGGCGCCATGGATCGAGCCCAAGCCGCCGATCACCACCATCAGCAACAAGTCAATGGACTGGATGATGCTGAACTGCTCGGGCGAGAGAAACTGGATCTTGTGCGCATACAAAGCACCGCCAATGCCCGCCAGCGCGGCCGACAAGGCAAAGGACAGCGTCTTGTAGCGCGCCAGGTGAATGCCCATGCTTTGCGCAGAAATTTCGGAGTCGCGGATGGCCACAAAGGCACGACCGGTGGACGAACGCAACAGGTTCACGATGGCCAAAGTAGCACCCACTGTCACGACCAGACACAGGAAATAAAACGATTCGGTGCTGTCCAGCTTCCAACTGCCGATGGCGGGATAGCCGACCATCAGACCGGCGTTGCCGCCCGTCACGCTTTCCCAGCGGGCCATACCCTCTTCAACAATGAAGCCAAAAGCCAGCGTGGCCATGCCCAAGTAAATGCCTTTGACGCGCAGTGCAGGCAAACCCACAATGATGCCCACGATGGCCGAGAACATCCCCGCGCAAACCAACGCCAGCGGAAAAGGAACACCGGCATTGACCATGACGGCCTGGGTGTAGGCCCCAACCCCCAAAAAGGCGGCATGACCCAGCGAGAACAAGCCGGTAAAGCCCGCCAGCAGCATCAGGCCCAAGCCCACCACCGCATAAATCAGCACAAAGGTCAGCTGGGCCAACCAGTATTCAGGCACCATCCAGGGGGCAGCCACGAGGAACAAGCCCAGCAGGCTGTACCAGAACACATGGCCGCCGTGCTTGGCCAGTTTGACATCTTGGTTGTAATCGGTTTTGAAAATGAAACGCATGCCGGAGCCTCAGACTTTCTTGCGCAGTTGTTCGCCGAACAAGCCATTGGGCTTGAGCACCAGCATCAGCAACACCACGATGTAAGGCGCGATGTCCTTGAAGCCTTCGGGCAAATAAAAGCCAGAAAGCGATTCGACGATACCGATCACCAACCCGCCCACAATCGCGCCGGGCAAACTGCCAAAACCGCCCACCACCGCCGCCGGAAAGGCCTTCAGACCGATGAAGCCCATGTTGGCGTGCACAAAAGTGATGGGGGCCAGGAGCAAGCCCGCCACCGCGGCCACAGCAGCCGCCAAGCCCCAGACCAGGCCGTTGATCTGCTTGACCGGAATGCCCATGTAATAAGCGGCCAATTGGTTTTGCGAGGCCGCCTGCATGGCGATGCCCAGCTTGCTGTACTTGAACATGGCAAACAGGCCCAGGCACAAAATGCCGGTGGCACCGATCACCACCAATTGCTCTGACGCAATGACCAGACCACCTAAGCGCAAAACTTCGCCCGCATAGGGTACAGGCAAGGTGTGGGTGTCGGTACCCACATCGGGAATCATGGTAATCAAACCGCGTAGCACATAGCCCACGCCAATGGTCAGCATCACGATGGAAAAAGCAGGTTGACCCAGGATGGGTCGGATGACCAAACGTTCGAGCAAAACGCCAAAAATGCCCATGGCCACAATGGCAGAGGGGACGGCAATCCAGAATGGGAAACCCAGCAGCGTCATGGCGGCCAAGCCCGAAAAGGCGCCCACCATCATCAGGTCGCCCTGGGCAAAGCTCACCGTTTCGGTGGCCTTGTAAATCAGCACGAAACCCAGGGCAATGAGTCCGTAAATACAGCCCTGGGCCACACCGCTGATCAGCAGTTGCAGCAAT